>NZ_JBHMFR020000001.1:149077-184519 GCF_042436615.2 Streptococcus bovismuti
GAAATCCATAAGCTGATCCACGATTTCAACACGTTGATTGTCATTGATGTGGGTATACATATCAAGAGTGGTTTGGACATTGTTATGACCTAATCTGTCCGAAATGATTTTGGCTGTAACACCAGCTTCAAAGAGAAGAGAAGCGTGTGTGTGCCTGAATCCGTGAGGAGTGATTTTTTTGATATCGTTGTGTTCAAAAAAGAATTTTCTAAGTCTCTCTTTCACAGCTGAAGGCGAAATCCATCCTCCGAAACTATTCGTAAAGATATAATTCGAATCATGTTTATAAGGCACACCAGCCTGGAAATATTCTTTTATTTGCTGACGTTTCCAGAGTTTTAATACATTCAGAGTTTCATCATCTAAAGTGATAACCCTCTTACTCCTTTTGGTTTTAGGATCCTGAACAGTTTGCTTGTCACCAATTACAACAGCTGTCCGAGAAATGCTTAACCGTTTATTTTCAAAATCAACATCTGACCACATGAGTCCAATAGCCTCTCCAGTTCTCAATCCAGAAAAAGCAAGTAAGTGAAAAAAGGTATAGTCTACAGGTTTACAATTTGCTTTGTAAACTTTAAGGAACTCGGTTAGTTCCTGTTTTGTATAGTAGTTTTCTTTGCCCTTTAATGGCCTATTTTTAGGCTTGATAATCTTGTCTAAGGGATTTGACTTAATAATGTCAATAGAAGTGGCATACTTGAAAATACGACTGATTACAGAGTAGTAATTGGCATATAGGATATAGCGATTACTTAACTTGATAGCAACCTTCTGACAATAAGCTACACTGATCTGTTGAATCTTCATATCTGTAAAATATGAGTCAATCATAACATCAAGTTTCTTCTTAGTATTCTGATAAGTTGTTGGTTTTACAGTACTCTTATAGCTATCAAGCCACAACTCAGCGACTTCAGCAAAAGTAGGGTTCTGGAAATCTTCATTGTTTGAAAAACCATTCTCTTCAACATCTAAGAGAAGGTCACGTTCGGCAGCCTTGGCCTCTTTGATGGTTTTAAAACCACGGCGTGTTGTGCGTTTTTCTTTGCCAGTGGCAGGGTCTATGCCCAGATATGTTTGAAAGAGATATCTAGTCTCTCCTTTTTTTGTAATGTATTTTTTTATCATAAAAAAGTCCTTTCTTTTCGATTGCTTGCCCGCATAGTTGAAAAGGTGCAGAACTTATGATAAACTATAGTTGTATTTTTTTATCATCCTTTCCATTGCTTGCTTGATGGAAAGTTGAATCCTCACACTCAAGATTGCCGTCGGAGAGTGTGGGGATTTTTTTATTTTTCAGCTAGATGCCATACTGTTAAATCTAAATAATAAGTTAGGTCACTTTCTCGAGAAATGACTCGCTCAGTTTCAATATCAATTGTTTTATAAGGTCCACCTCTACCTGTAAGAATTGCATCATATCTGTAGTTCGGATTAGCTATGTAAGTTGAAATTTGTGCCGCAATTGAAGCTGGTATATATCCAACAAAAATATTATTTACTAAAACTTGAATAGCGTTTTGGTCGTGAGGATTTGATGGTTCGGGCAGTAGATGAACATCTACTGTTTTTAATTTATTGTATTTGTAAACTGGTTTATATGTTTCAAGCATATAAGATTTCAAACTCTTGTTATCTTTTCCGAAATAGTGAACACCTTCAGAAAGAAAATCAGCAGCAATCTCAGCTTCTTCTTTATGATAATTTGTTCCCATCAACAAAAAATCTTCATGGAACATAATTTTATCTACAGATGGATTGCTAGAAGTGACTTTTCGTTTCTTACTTGAAAAATATTTAATTATAAAAACGAAAAAGTTAACAAGTAGAAGAAGCACACCCAAAGGAGGAACTATGAACAGTAAAATTAAAGAGACAATTAGAAAAATAAATGAACCTCGCTTATTCTTATTAGATGTGTGTTGTCTTGAAGAATCATATTGTAGAGGTTGTTTGTTATTTTTCGCCCTTTTTTTAGATGGTTTAAACAAATCTGATAGTCCAAATGTTGTCTTGTGGTAGACCTTGTTATACATAGCTTTCTTTGGATTTTTAACCCATCCCATCCCTTTCTTACCATAGCCAGGGATAATAGCTTTTTTAGCCTGTCTTTTCCATTTACTAGTAGTTCTAGCTTTTAAACTTCTGGTCAGACTCGGTTTTCTCATTCCTATTTTCATAACTTTCTCCTTTATCCAACTAGAGACTTATATTCCTCTTTTACCATGATTTCATTTGTCACGGTTTTTAGATTGTAGTAGGACATGAATTTGAGGTAATCAAACTCTGTGGGGTCATCTAAGCTTTCTAGTGCGTCTTTTACGAGATGATGGATCATATTCCTATCAGCTTCGTTTTCACAGCGTAGGCGAGCGTTCTGGTACTCTGAGCGTGTGTGGTCTTTGTGTCCGAGTTCATGCAGTAGTACTTTAACTCTCTCTTTCTTGCTGAGCTTATTAGACAGGAAAGCTGTATTGGTTTCTTTTTCGTAAAATCCAAGTTCATCAGGTATTAGCTCACCGTCAAAATCGACAATGCGAACCTGAAAATGACTTATAATTTCTTTTTCGGTCACTAAGCAGTACCTCTAATCACCAGCTTCTTTGAGATAACCTTCAATGATAGACTGGATGATTTTCTTCTTTTCATCTGTTAATTCTCGGCCACCAAACATCATGACATTAGATGCCATTTCTTCAACATTTAGAACTTTCCCTTGCCACGCATACTCTTTAGTATCATCTGCAAGATTAGGATTTTCAGTACGACCTAATAGGTAGTCTGTACTAACACCAAAATAATCGGCTATTTCTTGTAGTCTGTCAGATTTTGGGTTACCTTTTTTTAGACTATAAAGATAATTTGTACTATATCCTAACTTTTCTTCTAAAATATTTAAAGAAATTTTCTGTTTATCAGCCAGTTCTTTAATTCTGTCAAATGCTAAGAACATTGATATTTCAACCTTTCTAAGCATTACGAAAAAAATTTAAAATTAATTATAAAAACTCTTGACAAATTCTAAAACTAGTTTTAAAATAGTATTCGTAAGCTAAAGAGTTAGCGAACAAGACAACCGAAAAATAAAGCCTAACAAAAACTGATTGGCGTCCGTTTTCTAGGTAGAACCTTACTTTTAGTAAGTCTTTTCTCTATGTCTATATTCTAAAACTAGTTTTAGAATTTGTCAAGCAGTTCGCTAACTTTTTAGATAATTTTTTAAAAAGGAGGTCAGGAATGAGCCAACAACAGCAAAAATGGATTCAGTTAGTTAAGGATAAACTGAATTCTGAAGGAATGACACAAACACATCTCGCCCGATCGTGCGGAGTGAAGAAACCTACCATTTCAGACTTATTGAAATATGGTAAAGGCAGCGATAAATTAAAAAACCGAGTTTGTGACGTTTTAGGAATTGATGAAACTTGGGTTGAGTTAGGAGAGTAGGATATGAACGAAATTTTTAATTTTCACGGGCAGGAAGTCCGTACTTTGACAATTGATGACGAGCCGTGGTTTGTCGGGAAAGATATAGCAGAGATTCTTGGATATGTAAATTCAAGAGATGCATTGGCAAAACACGTTGATGAAGATGATAAGCTAACGTCGCAAATTGCGACGGCAGGTCAAATGAGAAATCAGACAGTTATCAACGAATCTGGTCTTTACTCTCTTATCTTATCCAGCAAATTACCTCAAGCAAAAGAGTTTAAGCGCTGGGTGACATCAGAGGTCTTGCCAGCTATTCGAAAACAAGGCGGATTTATTCGTGAGGATCTAGACGAGGATGCTTTCATTGCTCTATTTACTGGACAAAAGAAATTGCGTGAGCAACAAGCGACCATGCTAGAAGACATCGACTATCTCAAGAGCGAGCAACCGATTCATCCAAGCTATGCTCAATCGCTACTGAAGAAGAGAAAGGCTAGGGTTGTGGCATGCCTGGGTGGTATTGATAGCCCAGCTTATGCCGATAAGATTTTTGCTCAGTCGGTCTTTAGACAAGCTGAGGTTGACTTTAAAGACCACTTCAACATTAGTCGCTATGATTTGCTACCGAAGAAGTTTGCGGAAGCTGCTCTTGCTTACTGGATGACGTGGGAGCCAAGCACTAATACCAAGATGAAGATTATGGAACTGAACACTTTTAGTCAAGCGTAAGAGGAAAGAAAATGAGACCAAGACGATATCCGTATAGTAGGAAAAAAGAGTCCACCTTTGTAAAGGCAGACCCAAAGTTGGTGCAAAGTTTCTCAAAAAATACTAGTTTTCTTGAGCGTTTACAGAAAAAGCCTATCAATTTCGGATTTAATTATAGCAGAAAGATAGACAGAAAAAATAGAAAGGAAGACAGAGGGATGGCAAAACTGAAGATTTATTTAAGAAGTACTTCTGTAGATGAAGCTATTGGAAAAATAGCTCGCATTAAAGAAGCACATCCAGAAGATGTGCTCCAAATAGATGTTACGATTCTGGATGATCGTCTTTTAAATTCGTAACAGTTTCATAGAATCGCTTGTAGAATTGTTCAATGGCTTCTTCTGTTAATCCAGACTTTGGAACACTATGTGCAACTCGAGTATTAAAGTGTTCGACGGTAATTTTTGTAAGTTCTAAAGCGATTTCTTTGTCAGATAGTGTCATTAGATCTCCTCCTTTCTGATGGAATTTTGACTAAAACAGTGAGAGGTCCTAGTCAAAATTATTATAGCAATTTAGGAGGATATTACATCAGTCTTGAGACTGATATAGGAGGTTGAATGGAAGATAAAATCATTGAACTTGCTGATTACTTCATCAGCGAATCTACAACGTACAGAGAAGCTAAAATAGCGTGTGAAAAGCTATTAAAACAAGTCAGCCATGAGATAGAACTCAGGGCGATGGAAAGTAAAACTTTTCAAACAAAAAGCACCTGACGGCAATCAGGCGCATACTTAAATAATTAAAACCATTATATCACAAAAATGCTTGCCCGCATAGTTGAGAGGATGTAGAAAATGGAAGGTATAACGTTACAATTACGATTGGACGGCGAAAGTGCTGAATTGTTCACGAATCAATTATTGGCCTTTGCTGAAAAGCAAGTCAAGGAGCAGTTAGAGAATGATCGCATGCCAATCAATCAACAGGCTTTGATGAAGAAGTTTGGATTCACTCATGGCTATATCAAAAAGTTAGAACGCAAAGGATTAAGATTTCGTAAGCAAGGGAAAGATATTATGTACGATGTCAATGATGTTTATGAAATTTTGGAATTAGAAAAAGAAGTACGAAAATTAAGAGCATAAGGAGATAAAAATGTTTGAACCACCGATTTTAGACCAGTTAATGGGTGTTGGAGCTTTGCTGATTGGATTTGCAGGGGCTTGCCGTCATATAAAATTGCAAGAACAACGCAAGGAAGAGGAGAGACGAGAAGAGCAAGAATTTGCGTCTATGATTATCCAAGGGTACAACCATGCATACGAACGTGGTAGAGAGGCAGAACGCCAAGAAATTCGCAAGAATATTCGTCGTCCGTTCAAGGGATTTACATACGACAACGAACCGCCTCAAGGATTGCGTCTAGAACCTTTGGCATTGCCAGAGCCTAAAAAATCTGCAATCAGATTTTTGTAATGAGGAGGTCAGGAAATGGAAGAATTGATTGAATGGCTGTTGTGGCATGAAAGAGTGAATAAAGAAATGTTATCGTCTGATGAAGAAAAGTCTGACTTTGAAATATATTTAGAGGACGAGAATAGAAAAATATCACTCATCAAAGAATACCTAACGGACTATGAAAAACTAGCTAAGGACTATCGTGATGTAGTCTCTCAAAATCGTCTGCTCAAGCTTGAAAAACTAGAGTTAGAAGGCAGGCACATCTATGAGGATATGCGGATGAAGTACCGTGCAAACCGTAGGAAGTGGGGGGCTCGCTATGTCTGAAATCAAGTGGATAAAAATCACAACGGATATTTTCGACGATGAAAAGATGTGTCTAATTGATGCCTTACCTGATCGTGACGCCATTATTGTAATCTGGATCAAACTTATAACACTAGCAGGAAAATTGAATAGAAAAGGCGTACTAGCCATTTCTAAAAACATTATATACACCGATGAAACGCTCGCACAAACATTCCATCGTCCGTTGAATACAGTTCGTATGGCTCTTGAGGTTTTTGAAAAGTTTGGAATGGTTGAAAAAATCGATGGAGTGATAGTGTTACCCAATTGGGAGAAACATCAGAACATTGACGGCATGGAAAAAATAAAAGAGCAAAATCGAAATAGAGCCGCACGTCATCGACAAAAACAAAAATTACTTGCACAGAACAATGAAAGTAACGTTACTGATAACGTTATGAATAACGTTACAGTAACGCTTGGTAACGCAATAGATAAAGAATTAGATAAAGATAAAGAATTAGATAAAGATAAAGAGATAATTAATAATAAGGTGATGATTAGTTCCAACCTTTCTGAAAGTTTAAAAAATAGCGGAATCCATCTAACTAATAAGTCGCATCAACAGTTACTTGATTATGTGGGACTTGATGGAATGAGTTTTGATATGTTGAACCGTGCAGTCGAGAAAACTTCAGGGTCACACAAACCTAGTTTCAATTATCTAATAGCCATTCTTGAAAGTTGGAAAAAGAAAGGTTTCACATCGATTGAACAGGTAGATGAGGACGACCGTAAATATAAAGAGGGGAAGAATTACAGTCGTCCAGGACAACAAAACGATAAAACATCAGAACAGGAGGCCAAGGACGAATGGGGGTACTAGAACTAATTGAACAATTCGAGATTGACTATTATCCGTTGAGCTACGAGAAGAAAACTCTTTTAGCCAACCAGCCTATTCATCAAGTGGTTGCCTGCTTGTCTGAAATGGCTAGCTGGCATGAATGTGGAGGTCGTCTGTCATGGTAGACAATGTGTTTGAGGAAATTGCATTATCTTATCACAGGAATACAGAACAACAAGATGAGTTTTGCGAAAAGCACAACATACCTTTGATAAAGATATTGAGGACTGAGAGTGTTGTATGTCGCATGTGTGAATCTGAGCGGATTCATGAGGAAAACCAAGCAAGAGTGAATGAACTGGCTGACGCTGAGAATGAGCGAGAGAGGAAATATTATCTTGAGAAGTTTTCTCTTTATGATGAGGTTTTGAAAAATGCGACTTTGGACAATTTTGAGACACCCACTGAAAAAGAAGCGGAAAAGCTAGCTTTTGCAAAGAGGATTTGTCGTGAGTGGTCTGAGGGTGCTAGGAACAACATCGTGCTACAAGGAGAAGCTGGGACAGGTAAGAGCCATTTGGCTTTTGCTATGGTTAAGGCTCTATCTGAGTACACGAAAGAGATTGCTATTTTCATCAACGTGACTGACTTGTTGATGAAGATTAAAGCTGATTTTAGTCAGGAAGAGTTTCTGGTCAATAAAATTGCTAGTGCTAAGTTCTTGGTTTTGGATGATTTGGGCATGGAGAAAGATAGTGAATGGTCGTTTACTATTCTCTACAATATCCTGAATAAGCGTTCAAATACAATCATTACCACGAATTTGACTTCTGCTGATATTCAGAAAAGATATGGCAGACCCTTTATGTCCAGACTAATGAAGGGTGTGGATAAAGACCATTTGATGGTTTTCAACGACTTGACAAACAAGCGGAAGCAATATTTTTAGAATGGAGGTGGCTGATGTTTATTTTAAAGCATGGTACAAGAGAGGACAAGCCCTTTCTGATGTCTGCAATTATTGGTGCAACTGGCTTAGACATTTCATGTTCCGAGGAGAAGAAAGCCTTGCGGTTTATCTCTCGGGCGGCAGCCTTACAAGTTGGCAAGGCTTTGAGGGGTTCCTTTGGGAACTTTTACCCTGTCGAGGTGGAGTGATGTTAGAGCTTTACTTCGTCTACAACGGGCACTGCAAGTTTTTTCTTGGGAGGTTTGACAATGTGGATGAACTTATCGAACAGATGAAAGATCATCAGTGGGCTTTCTCAGGTATTACCAGACCAAAATTCAAGAAACACATCGGAAAAGACGATGTACGTTTTGATTATGGTGCTGTAGATTGCTATTACTTAGCAACAAAATCAACGTGCCGCGAACCACGTTAAAAGCGAGCTAGAATATGCGTCAGACTTGGACGAATGACGTATAAAGAATTTGCTAGCTCTTGTGTCTTTGAGCCATGAGGGGCAAGAGCTGGATTTTTTAAAAACAGGTTAGATAAAACATGGATTATAGCAAACAGACAGTCATCGACGGACTGAAACGTACAATAGAACAGACGGAGGCAAGGATAGTAGAACTATCTGAGCCGTGTGTCAAATCACTTGCTTTTAGCAGGTCTGAGGAACGTGACTTGCTTAAAAAGAAAGTGAAAGGATGCAAGAAGAAAATAAAGGAGTTGGAAAATGAATAAGCAGGAATTGATTGATAAATTTGAAAAACGAAAAACAATAATTGGCAATTTTCAAGGTTATGCAGTTTGGTGGGAAGATGTTAAAGAAATCTTTGAACAACTAGACGAACCGCAACCAGTCAAGGTTCCGCAGTTTGTGGCGGATTGGATTGAGGAGTCGAAAAAAACATGTAAAACAGTAGCTGAATTTTTCAGTTATAAGTACCAGAATATTGAAATAACTAAATACCTTCTAGAGAAAGGACGAATTGATTTAGTCGCTCGCGCTTGGCTGGACGGCTACGATGTCGAGGAAGAGAAGAAATATTTTGTAAAAATCAAAGCAGTAGATCAGTATCTTGTGAGCGTTAAAGACGAGGATTTCTTGGGATTTTTACAAAGTAGATTAAGGTCTAAATTCACCCGCAAAGAATTAGAAGATGCCAACTTAGGCTGGGTGTTCGATTGCCCAGGGATTGAGATTGAGGAGGTGGAGTGATGACATTAACGCTTGGAAGTAGTATTACTGAGCTTATTCTTGAAATTGGTAATATTTTAAACTCTCCTGATAACAATACAACAACTTTCGCACTTGAAATTCCAAATCAATCTTTCTTTCTAGAAATAAATGTAAAACCAAAGAAAAAGGAAAAAGAGGCAATGAATCCATATGTTGTGAAAAAAATTATGAGAGATGAAAACTCTGTTTTTGATAAAGACAATAATTACCATAAACAGAAGGGAAAAGAAAAACATAACCCAGTCTTTAAACGAAAGAATTCAAAAAAAGTAAGGAGGTGAAGTGATGGAATTTTTACTAACAAGCACAAGCGGGTGGGTTGAAAATCGAATCCCTAACGCCGTGATTAAAAAATACACAAAAATAGAAGTTAGAGGCTGTTCGACATTTGAAGAATTTGATAAGCGATTTTCTAGGATAGAAGGCAGTTGGCTTTCTAAAGGAGTTAATCATAAAACGTCTAAAGGTCGAATACAAAGAGAATTCCCGAACGGTGCAGAGGGGCATTTTATCGAAATCAATTCGATAGAGGAGTTACTAGAATTTCAGAAAAAAGTTGGAAGTGAGCTAATAATTACTTCTGCTATTGATAATGAATCAATTCCAGCTATTGAAATTTACAATAATTACAGGGAGTGAACATGAAACGATTCATAGCTATCTGGATTCTGCTATCTGCTGGATTGAACATCTGGCAGATGGATAAGATTGCAGAACTAGAAGAAAAGCGCCCGATGGTTGTCTACAAGGCAGATAACGCAGGCGCTGAGATATTCGGTAAAGTCGTCGAAAAAGGACGACACGGGAAGTTATACACAGTGACTATTAGAGATTATGGGATTTTCGTAGTCACTAGAGAACAGTGGGATAAAGTGAAAGTTGGAGATGAGGTTTTACTATAATGGATGATATTTTACAAGCTTTAGCAAAAATGCTAAATATGACAGTAGATGAAGTAAGTTCTTTACTTACAACATTTAAAGGGAATGCACCACAGATTTACGAACAGCTTCTTAAAGAAAAGATGTTTTATGATGTTTTCAGTCTTTTTCAAATAATATCAATTGCAATACTGGTTGTTTCTTTAGTAGTTTTGACAGTTTCAACTCTCATATATTTTACTTATGATGGTGGTATCGTCTTTAACGAATTTAGAGGTAAAAGTGAAGAAGAAATTAAATTAGAACGCATTGAACGGAAAAGAAAGGACCTTAAACCAGTACTAAAAATTAGTTGCATTTCATCGAGCGCAAGCTTGATAACATTAGTTGTTGCAATTATTTTAAAAGTAACTCTTGCACCAAATTATATATTCATCGTAAATGAAATTTTACCAAAATTAACGAAAAGATAGGAGTTATCATGACAACAAACATGGAATTATTAGCGCATCATGTTGAGCATTGGGCAAAAGAACGAGGGTTAGACAATCCCGACAATAGCACGGCTCAGGCATTGAAGTTATTTGAAGAAGCAGGCGAACTGGCGCAGGCGCATCTCAAGAAACGAGATGATGAGGGCAAGGATGCCGTGGGTGATATTTTGGTAGTGTTGACTATCTACTGTCAGCAGAAAGGTTGGTCTATCGCTGAGTGCTTCCAGATGGCTTGGAATGAGATTAAAGACCGAAAGGGTAAGATGGTAGACGGCTCGTTTGTCAAAGAGGAGGATTTGGGATGATACCGAAATTTAGAGCGTGGATGAAGTCGTTAAAATGGATGTGTGACGTTACTAATATTTCGTTCGATAGCAAGTTCGTGGATATCTGCCAACAAGGAGACACTGAAAGATATACAGAAATGTCAGTTGAGTTTGATGAAGTTAAACTCATGCAATCAACAGGACTCAAGGACAAGAACGGCAAGGAAATCTTTGAGGGGGATATCCTTGATTACAAAGGCAGAAAAGCGCTTGTAAGATGGCATGGATCTTATGCAAGTTTTATTTACAGATTTGTAGATGAGTTACAAAATCGAAAAACAGAATGGAAACCTCTTTATTTAGCTTACATGAAATGTGAAATTATCGGTAATATCTACGAAAACCCAGAGCTTTTGGAGGAAGGTAAATGACATTATTCGATGAGGTACAGCAATTGAGTTCTGAAAGTCATAGCAAATGGTTTGAGCGTTACTTTAAAAAATATAACTTGGAAAAAGTTATTAAAAAATCAGCCGAACAAGGCTATACGGGCCATCTGATGAGCGTCTTAAAAGTCAGAGATGAATATACTAGACGCAGGTTGGATGACGAAAGGACACTTGAAAAAATCAAGGAATTGCTAGGAGATGGTTTCAAGGTAAAGTTTCATTTGACTTATGGCAAAAATATTTTTACTGGTGAAAAACACATAGTCAATAAGCAAATCCATATTACATGGTAGCAAAAAAACATTACGGGAGGAATTAACATGAATGACAATATAAACAACCCAAGCCACTACCAAGGCAGACATGGTATGGAATCTATCGATGTTTTGAGGAACTTCATGACAGACGAGGAAATGAAAGGGTTCTATATGGGTAATAGTTTGAAGTACATACTACGACATCAAAAGAAAAACGGGCTTGAAGACCTAAAAAAAGCCAGAAAGAACCTTGACTGGCTGATTGAGGAGATGGAGCATGAAGAATAGTAAATTTTTTTCAGAACAGATTAGATTATGGAGAATTGGTAAAGGTCTGTCTTTAAGAAAAGCTTCAAAGAGATTTGGTATTAGTCCAAGGACATTTTCAAATTGGGAACAAGGTCTGATACCAAGTGATCGTCAGAAAGAACGTCTGTCAAAAGAGTTAGGATTAGATAAAGATGTCTTATTCAAGAAGTGTGAGGTAGGGAATATCAATGCGCTCTTGAAAGAAAAACGTTTGGAACAAGGACTTACTCGTACAGAATTAGCAAAGCATTTGGGGTATTATGAAACAACCATAAGAAACTGGGAGAGAGGTTTGGAAATTTCTGAATGTGAGGCGGAAGATATCTGTACTTTCTTTGGGATTTAGATATAAAAAAAGAGCCAGCACACGGCTGACCCTTATAGCAACAAATCATTAACACTATTATATCATGAGGAGGAGTTCGTGTGCAAATAGAATTATTGGATATCATTGATGAAAAGAAAACCAGAAAGGAAGCTATCAAAGTCCTTAAAAAATACAGTCGCCTGAGACGGATAGCTGGAGAAGAATACGCCCCCAAAATAACAATATCCTACTCGCTTGAACCAAGATCATCAAGTGGCAAGACAAGCAAGCAGGTAGAAAGTATGGTTGTGCGTAGAGTGTCAGCTCAGCAGGACCTAGAGCTAATCGCTAAAGCAATCAACAATCTTTCCGATTTAGAATACACACGTATTCTTGTTGAACGATATTGCAGGAAAAAGAAGAAGGAAGACTATAGCATTTATTCAGAACTAGGCTACTCATCTAGTGAATATTATCGGATATTGAACAAAGCTCTATTAGAGTTTGCGGAGTCCTATCAAGCAAGCAACCTTCTAGTTTACAAGTGATTTCTGGGAAAATCTTGGGAGAAATCTGGGAAAATCTTGGGAGAATTGGAGCGGAAAAAGGTGCTAAAATAGTATTATCCAATGATTGGGAACACACAGTCATGAGGACTCCTACAAATGCAGAGGCTTTTGCCTCTTAGACAGTAAGGACAGGTTAGCAGGTTGTTTGGGTCTCCTTGAAACTTTTACCAAGCGTGCGTTTTACTGCTAGACCAGCTGGTTCAATTCCAGCTACTGTCATATTTAATGCCACGACCAGTGGCTTTTTATGTAGAAAGGAGAGGTACATGAAGAAAGTAGAACCAATTCGTGATCTAGATGACATTGAACGAATCAAAGATTACTTGAAGAACAAAAACGACAGAAACTATATTTTGTTTATGTTTGGAATCTATTCAGGCCTAAGAGTGAGCGACATAGTACCTCTTCAAGTTAAACAAGTAATCGCTGATAGGATTGAACTAAAAGAGAAAAAGACAGGGAAGATAAGGTATTTTCCAATCAGCCCACCCCTCAGAAAAGAAATCAATCGCTACATTAAAGATAATCAGTTAGCAGAGTACGATTATCTCTTTCCAAGTAAAAAGAAAAAGAGAACAGATGGTGTTCGTATCACACACATTGGAAGGGTAGCGGTCTATCAAATACTGCAAGACGCAGCTAAGTATGTAGGATTGAATCACATAGGAACTCATTCAATGAGGAAGACATTTGGATATCATCATTACAAAAAGAATAGCAATGTAGCTATCCTTCAAAAGATATTCAATCACTCTACACCAGATATCACACTAGGATATATCGGGTACAGTCAAGACGAACTTGACCAGAGTATACTATCATTTGACTATTAAATAACCTATTTATTTTACATAATGAGAAAATGTAAATTAGTTTTTAGAAAAATATAGTTAAAGCCATGGCACTCTTGGTTTTGAAGTTGTTTAATTTTATTTAACAGAATATAAGATATGTTAAATACAAGAGGGGGTGGGTGCACTAAAAACACCCCTGTTTTGAAAGATACCGAGGGGGTATATTTGAGAATACCAACCCCCCCTCACCTAAAAGAAAGGACCCCCTCCTTAGATGAATACCAACCCCTTCCGAGCGGACCGTAGTGGACCACATAGAGTAGCCTTTGAGAAGAACAAGAATATTATCTTAAAGACAAGAAACACTTGTGGGATATGTGGCCAGCCTGTAGATAAAGACCTGAGATATCCTCATCCATTAAGTCCAGTCATTGACCACATTGTTCCAGTAAATAAGAACGGACATCCATCTGACATAGCTAACTTGCAATTGGCGCATTGGCAATGCAATAGACAGAAGTCTGACAAGCTATATGCTGACGAGAAGACAAACGGAACTAAAATAATTGGCAATAGGAATTTGCCACAGAGTACAGATTGGTTTAAGTACAAGGGTTAAAAAAACAAAGCGTGATTAAAAAAAGGACGAGCGGTCCTGCCAAGGTGGGGGGATGACCCCCTCCCCCTCGGTGCTTCAGGGCTTCACACCGTCACTGTACATTTTTTCTCGCGGGAAATGAAAGGTAGTTGTATAAAATGACATTGAAAGGTATGGGCTATCTCAGGAAGAAGTTAGCCAACTATAAAATGGGTGTAGATACTAGATACAATCAGTATGCTATGCAACACAATGATATAGATGTTGGTATTACGATACCACCTCAAATTAGGCAACAATATCGAGCAGTCTTAGGTTGGGCTGCTAAGGGTGTTGACAGTCTTGCAGACCGTTTGGTCTTTCGTGAGTTTGCTAACGACGAATTTGGGGCAAATGAAATCTTTGCTCAGAACAATCCAGATGTATTCTTTGATAGCGCGATCCTTTCAGCTCTGATTGGGTCGTGTTGTTTTGTCTACATCTCGCAAGGAGACGACGATGACGCTCCTCGGTTGCAGGTCATTGAAGCAAGTAATGCGACTGGTGTTCTGGATCCTATCACTGGCCTGCTGACTGAGGGGTATGCAGTACTGAAGCGAGATGAAAATGGCTATGCAGTGCTTGAGGCTTACTTCGCTAGTAATGTGACTTGGTTCTATCCGAAAGATGGAAAGCCGTTTGCAATAGGAAATCCAACGGGTGTTCCTTTGCTGGTGCCAGTCATTCATAGACCTGATGCGGTTCGGCCGTTTGGTCGGTCACGAATTACTCGGGCTGGGATGTACTATCAGAGATATGCTAAACGAACGCTTGAGCGGTCAGATGTTACTGCCGAGTTCTATTCATTCCCTCAGAAGTATGTGTTGGGATTGAGTCAAGATGCTGAGGCGATTGATACTTGGAAAGCGACTGTATCCAGCTTGCTGACCTTTACCAAAGATGATGAGGGAGACAAGCCGAATGTGGGACAATTCACCACATCCAGCATGTCTCCTTTTACTGAGCAGTTACGGACTGCAGCAGCTGGCTTTGCTGGGGAGATGGGATTGACCTTGGATGATCTTGGTTTTGTTTCTGAAAATCCGTCATCCGTTGAAGCTATCAAGGCTAGTCATGAGAACTTGCGGTTAGCTGGTCGGAAGGCACAACGCTCTCTGGGCTCTGGTTTGCTGAATGTGGCTTATGTGGCTACTTGTTTACGAGATGAGTTTCCGTATTTGAGGAAACAGTTCAATAAAACGGTCGTGAAGTGGGAGCCTTTGTTTGAGGCGGACGCTAACATGCTGACTTTGATTGGTGACGGTGTTATCAAACTGAATCAAGCGGTGCCTGGCTATATGGATGCTGAAACCATCCGTGACTTGACTGGTATTAAAGGGTCAGACAAGCCTGCTCCAGTGGTGAAGGAGGGTACAGATGGTGGAGGATATCGTTCCGAGCCTGCTCAAGAAAATCAAGTCTGAGTTTGAAGGCGCTAGGTTGGACAGTGAGGTCTTGAAAGACTTGCTGTCTAAGCTACATCATAGCAAGGCAAGTTATTTGGACGCTAATCAATATGCTATTGAAGTTGGGGAGATACTTTCTAAGGTTCTGGGAGTCTCTCTAACGAACGAAACGCTACCAGACGGAAAAATGTATTACAATATCGCTCAACGTGTGCTGATGGACGTTCTGGGGCGAAATCATGAGCTTGTGAGTGATTATACTGAGCAAGTTCAGAAGAATTTGAACTCTGAGGCTAAAATTGGGTTAGCTGTTCAGGTTCCTGAATTGAATCAAGACCGAATTGATGGTCTGGTCAATCGTTTAGCCAGTGAGGAAAGTTTTGATGATGTTCGTTGGCTATTAGAAGAGCCTATTGTGAACTTTACTCAATCGATAATTGATGATAGCATCCAGAAAAATGCGGAATTTCATCATAAATCTGGCTTGCAACCAGAGATTGTAAGAAAATCAGCTTATCACTGTTGTGAATGGTGTCAGGAGGTTCAAGGTACTTACAAATACCCAAGAGTTCCAAAGGATATTTATCGAAGACACCAACATTGTCGATGCACTGTTGATTATGATCCTAAATCTGGTAAAAAACAAAATGTTTGGAGTAAGACATGGAGTAAAAGTGACAAAAGTGATAAAATTGAAACAAGAAAGAACATCGGAATACAACCTGAAGTCAGTCAGGTTAGAAAGCTTGCTCTTCAAATAGGTATAACTTCAAACCCTATAACGAAAAGCCCTAAAAAATTAACCGAAGAAGAAATTATTCAAGCGATTAGTGGTGGAGATAAGACAAAAGGCTCTTGTTCATCAGCCGCATTCGCTTATATAGGGAATAAAGGTGGATATACTGTTCTAGATTTTAGAGGTGGAGAGAGTTGCGATTTCTTTTCTAGGAATAGCAGAATCAATATGATTGGAAACCTACCAGGTGTTAAGATGCATGTCGCAAAAAACACAAATGATTTCAAAGCTACAAAGGAATTGTTGGAAAATGTAGAAAACGGTAATGAATACTACTTGGCAACAGGTAGGCATGCTGCAATCATTAGGAAAAATGATAATCTAGTTGAATATTTGGAGCTTCAATCAAAAATTGTAAATGGGTTTAAACCATTTGATGAAACTGTTTTGAAAAAAAGATTTAAGGCTCAGAAATCTCATGCTGTAAGGGGACGTAAATATGATGTAGATAGCTATCTTATTGACGTAAATTCATTAAAAGACAATCCTGAATTTCATAACATATTGAGTTTCCTTAACACAGCTGAATCTAAACAAATGAAAGGTATTGAAGGATATGAAAAGTGATTACGAAGAAGTGGATTGGTCGGAGTATTGTTACAAGGAAAACGATGATGATAAAACTTGGTGGGTTGATACTTCATGGTATGCCAAAGGATTGATGCTTATCACATTTGATAAAAAGAAGTTCTATAACCTTTTTGAAGATTATCCTCAAAACATGACTTCTGAGGAGATTGAAATCTTTGATAAAGAAAATCCATTTTGGGAAGATTACTTTTCAGATAGAAAATAATATGTTAGAGCACTCGTAAGGGTGCTTTTCTTATGCTTTGAAAGGAGTTAGAAAATGAAGTACAGAAAGAAACCTGTTGTGGTTGAGGCAGTGCGTTGGAACGGCAATAACTATAAAGAAGTAATTGACTTTGCAGGAAATAATAAGATTTGGTTTGATGCACTTGGAAATACATGGATTTCTACACTTGAAGGTGATATGATAGCCAAAAAAGGAGATTATATTATCAAAGGAGTTCAAGGTGAATTTTATCCGTGCAAGCCTGATATTTTTGCAGAAACTTACGAAGAAGTAGAGTATCTGAATATTTTAGCTAGTATCTAGGAGGTGATCCGATATCTCCCAGCGATAGGGTTATCATGCGATGACGATTGAAAGGAAATTAGAATGGCGAGGAAGAAGAAACTTGGCAATCAGAATCCTACTCAATCGGTAATTTTAAAGTACGTCAAGAAAAATTCTAAGGCGAAAGAAGCGATAGAAATATACGAGCGGACTGGTCTTTCTTGCTACGCTTGGCAAATCAACTTGTTAACATCCATTATGGCGGTTGACAAGGACGGTTTGTGGGTGCATCAAAAATTTGGCTACTCTATTCCTCGTCGTAATGGGAAGTCTGAACTCTTGTACCTTTTTGAACTTTGGGGCCTGCACAATGGATTAAATATCCTACACACGGCCCACCGAATATCTACCTCTCATTCCTCTTTTGAAAAGGTTAAACGTTACCTTGAAAAAATGGGGTATGTGGACGGTGAGCACTTTAGCTCTATACGAGCCAAGGGACAAGAGCGGATTGAACTGTTTGACGGCGGTGGGATTGTACAATTCCGTACCAGAACATCCAATGGTGGTTTGGGGGAAGGTTTTGACCTTCTTGTAATCGATGAGGCTCAGGAATATACAACTGAGCAGGAGTCGGCGTTGAAATATACGGTAACGGATAGTAGCAATCCAATCACAATCATGTGTGGGACACCTCCTACACCTGTTTCAAATGGGACGGTATTCACAAATTACCGTAAGACTTGCCTTTTTGGGAAAGGAAAATACTCAGGTTGGGCAGAATGGTCGGTTTCTGAGGAAAAAGAAATCGATGATGTCGATGCCTGGTATAACTCCAATCCCTCTATGGGTTACCATTTGAATGAGCGGAAGATAGAAGCTGAGCTTGGTGATGATAAGCTAGACCATAATGTTCAGCGTTTGGGTTATTGGCCTGAATACAACCAGAAATCTGCTATTTCGGAAACGGAATGGAATGAGTTGTGTGTTGACTCTATGCCTGATTTATCAGGTAAGTTGTTTGTTGGAGTCAAATATGGTCAAGATGGCGCAAACGTGGCATTAAGTATTGCTGTTCGTACGGTAGATGAGCGGATTTTTGTTGAGACGATTGACTGTCAGTCAGTCCGTAATGGGAATGACTGGATCTTGGATTTTGTCAAACGTGCCGATGTAGCTACTATCGTAGTAGATGGGGCAAGCGGTCAGAAAATCCTTGATGAAGAGTTGAAGAAAGAACGCATGAAGAGCGTGATATTGCCCACGGTTAAGGAAATTATCGTGGCTAACTCTATGTGGGAACAAGGGATTTATCAAAAGACCTTGTGCCATGCTGGTCAACCTTCTTTGAAGAAAATCACAACCAACTGTGAGAAGCGGAACATCGGTTCAAACGGTGGCTTTGGCTATCGCTCGCATTTTGCGGATATGGATATTTCTTTGATGGATAGCGCCTTGCTTGCGCATTGGGCTTGTGTCACAACTAAGCCTAAGAAAAAGCAAAAAATCAGTTATTAAGAGGAGCAGTTGAGAGACTGCTTTTTTTGATGCCTAAAAAATTACCGAACTGCCGGGAAAGCAGGAGAAAGGAGACATGAAGATGTCTGAATTTAAAACGATTGAAACACAGGAAGAGCTAGATAACATCGTGAAGGAACGTCTCAGACGTGAGCGTGAAAAATTCGGTGATTATGATGATCTCAAGAAACGTGTTTCAGAACTGGAATCTGAAAACAGTGCCTTGAAGTCTACTGTTGAAGATGACAAGCAAACCAGAGCGGGATTAGACGCTCAAATTACTGAATTGCAGGGGCAAGTAAGCAATTATGAAACTGCTAGCTTGCGAACTCGTATCGCTTTACAAAATGGCTTGCCTTATGACTTGGCTGACCGTCTTCAAGGCGCTGACGAAGAGGCATTAAAGGCTGACGCTGAGCGTCTAGCTGGCTTTATGAGACCAGTAACACCTCAAGCGCCATTGAAAGACATTGAGCCAGAAGTTGGCAGTGGAAAAGAGCTAGAAATGCGACAAATGTTAAAAGAGATGAATTTTCACAAATAAAGGAGAAGTAAAATGACAGATAATTCATTAAAAACAGCAACACTATTTAAACCAGAACTTGTTAAAGAAATGATCAGTAAAGTGCAAGGGCGCTCAGTGCTTGCTAAACTATCAAATCAAACGCCAATTCCATTCAATGGAGTAGAGCAATTCATCTTCAACCTTGAAGGAAACGCTCAAATTGTTGGAGAAGGCGAACAAAAGCAAGCAGGAAAAGCAACAATCACTTCAAAAGTAATCAAACCGCTTAAATTCGTTTATCAAGCACGTATCACTGAAGAATTCAAATACATGTCTGAAGCTAAACAGCTTGAATATCTATCACAATTCGCAGATGGATTTTCTAAGAAAATCGCAGAAGCTTTTGATATTGCAGCGCTTCACGGACTTGAGCCAAAAGGTATGACGCCAGCTTCATTTAAAGACACAAACTCTTTTGACGGTGTTGTAACAGGTACAACAGTAACTTATGATGAAGCAAAAGTTGATGAAAACATTGACACAGCAGTCCAAGCAATTGTGGCAAAAGGTGGAGAAGTTACAGGTATTGCTATCTCACCAGCCGCAGGTCAAGCGCTTGCTAAAGTTAAAGTAAACGGTGTCGTACAATATCCAGAGTTCCGCTTTGGTCAAAATCCAGACTCATTCTTCGGAATGAAATCTGACGTAAACAAGAACTTGACGATTTCAGGAAGCACAGACCAAGACCATGCTATCGTTGGGGACTTTGAAAATCGCTTCAAATGGGGATATTCTGAAAATATTCCATTGGAAATCATTGAATATGGTGATCCAGACGGTGCAGGCCGTGATCTTAAAGCCTACAATGAAATCTGTTTGCGCGCAGAAGCCTTTATCGGTTGGGGCATCCTTGACGCAGACGCTTTTGCTCGTGTTAAGGCCTAAGACCTATGGCTTTATACCGTGATACAAAAACGGGCGCTGTAATCTCTTCCGATTCTCTAATCGGGGGAGATTGGGTGCCTGTGGGAGATACGGCACCAAGCGGAGGAGATATGACTGTAGCGGAATTAAAGTCTAGTTTGGATGAATTAGGCATTGATTACGATAAGAGTTCAAAAAAATCCGATTTGGTAGCCTTGTACGAGGAAAATAAGAGTTAAGCTATGGGAACTTTTGCAAAGATTGAAGACTTGGAATTGTTATGGCGCTCGTTGAAATTTGATGAGCGTGCAAGGGCTGAGGCTTTGTTGGAAGTTGTATCTAATTCTTTGCGAGTGGAAGCTGAAAAAGTCGGTAAAGACCTTGATGATATGGTAGCTGAGAGCGTGTCATTCGCTAGTGTTGCCAAGTCTGTGACGGTCGATATCGTGGCACGAACCTTAATGACCTCAACAGACCATGAACCGATGACTCAAGTTTCTGAAAGTGCCTTGGGTTATTCGTTTAGTGGTTCTTACCTTGTTCCTGGAGGTGGTCTCTTTATCAAAGACACCGAACTGAAAAGGCTTGGTTTGAAGAAAAAA
The DNA here is from genome assembly GCF_042436615.2 of Streptococcus bovismuti. Taxonomy (GTDB): domain Bacteria; phylum Bacillota; class Bacilli; order Lactobacillales; family Streptococcaceae; genus Streptococcus. Next base: position 169,810 of record NZ_JBHMFR020000001.1, read on the forward strand.
CAACGATATGGAGCGATTGAAATTTATGACCTACCTAAAAGGAATCCCTGTCATTTTAGTGGACAAGGTAGAAATTGGTAACGACGATTTCGGTCATCCAATTCATCGTGATGTTGAGATTGAGGTTCAAAATGTATTGGTTGCCCCAACTTCATCAGAGGACGTTATCAATCAAATGAATTTGACTGGGAAAAAGGCGGAATATACACTCGGTATTCCTAAAGGAGATACTAACAAGTGGGAGAACCGTGAGGTCAAGTTTTTTGGTCGTAAATGGCGGACGATTGGCATCCCTCAAGAGGGAATTGAGTCAATGATTCCATTATCTTGGAATAGAAAGGTTATGGTTGAAGTTTATGAGTGATATGAAATTTCAATTGAACTCGGCTGGCGTGTCTGCCTTGCTACGTTCTTCCGAAATGCAGGGCATTTTGAGGGAAAAAGGGCAAGGGATTGCAAGTAGAGCAGGTGAGGGATTTGAATTGACTGTATCTCCAGGGCAAAAACGTGCCAATGCAAAGATTAGTACGACTGATATCAAGAGCATGGCTAGAAATAAAAAACATAATATTTTACTGAAGGCTATGAGATGATCGAATTAGTTATAAAGAAATTTTTGGACGGACAGTTAGATGTTCCGTCTTTTTTTGAGCATAAACCGAAAATGCCTGAAAGTTATGTCATTTTAGAAAAGACTGGAAGCGGTGGAAGCGACTACGTTCATTCTGCTACATTTGCTTTTCAGAGTTATGCGCCGTCCTTACAAAAGGCTGCTGAGTTAAATGAGAAAGTCAAGAAAGTAGTTGAGGATCTCATCACAATCAACGAAGTTAGCGGTGTGCATCACAATAGTGACTACAACTTTACAGATACGGAAACAAAGCAATATCGCTATCAAGCGGTATATGACATCAATTTTTTTTAAAAAGGAGGTGTAGTTTTGGCGCCAGAATTAGAAGCACCAGAAGTAAGAACACCAAATGCAGAATCAACAGGAGGAAAGAATATGACGACTGCATCAGCATCAAATGTAACGGCTGCAAAGCCTAAAATTGGAGGAGCAGTATCTACTGCACCAGCTGGAACAAATCTACCACTAAATGCCAAAACAGTATTGGATGCTGCATTTAAAACGCTAGGGTACATTTCAGAAGATGGATTGACCAATGAGAACTCACCAGAGTCAGAAGAAGTCAAGGCTTGGGGTGGACAAACAGTCTTGTCTTCTCAAACTGAAAAGAAAGATACCTTTAAATACAAATTGATTGAGGGTCTTAACATTGAAGTCTTGAAAGAAGTCTATGGACCAGATAACGTTTCAGGAACGCTTGAAACAGGTATCACTGTAACAGCCAATGGTAAAGAGTTGCCAGAACATAGCTTGGTTATTGATACATTGTTGAAAAACGGCTATGTGAAACGTGTTGTCATTCCTCGTGGTAAGGTTAGCGAAATTGGCGAAATCAGCTATAAAGACGGCGAACCTATCGGCTATGAATTGACAATCACTGCATTACCAGACAACAGTGAGAACACTCACTACGAATACATCCAAGGAGCGTAAAATAAATGAGTAAAACATTCAAAGGGGAAACGAAGTCAGGTTTTAAATTCGAAATTTCTGAGCGTCGTTTAAACAACTATGAATTGTTAGAGTTGATTGGTGAAGTTGACGAAGGGAAAGGTCAAGTCTTCCCCAAAGTTGTAAAACTTCTATTTGGAGATGAACAAGCCGAAGCTTTTAAAGACCATCTAAGAGAAGAAGATGGTATTGTGCCAAATGATAAAATGGCAGATGAAATCAAGAGTGTTTTTGAATCCGTTAACGGCTTAAAAAAATCCTAGTCCTTGCTCAGATGATTAATTTGGACGAAGACACCCTTGTCTGTGATTTGGCAGAAACCTATCAAATATACGAATACAAACAGCTACCTTTAAAGCAGGTTGCTGTTTTTGCTTATGGTCTGAGGGATGATTCGAGAATTAAACAGATTATGTCTGACCAAATCGTCCCTCTCGAAACGACTTTACTTGCAAGTATCGTAGACAGACTATCTCTTTCTTTGTGGTTGCAAACAAAAGATGGGCAAAAGGGCGTTAATCGTCCAACGTCAATTGCTGAAATGCTAACAAAGAATAACAAAGAAGAGAGAGATGAAAGGGATTATCTAGTCTTTGAATCTGGTGAGGACTTTGAAAACTATCGCAAGGCTTTGCTTGCAAAAACAGGAGGTGAGGATTAGTGGCGACCGAATTAGGAAAAGCCTATGTACAAATCATTCCATCCGCTAAAGGTATTAGTGGCATGATTCAAAAGGAAATGGGTGGTGAAGTTGCCTCTGCTGGCGTTAGCGCAGGCGAATCCCTCGGATCCAAAATGATGGGCGCTGTTTCAGGAGTTATTGCTGCTGCTGGAATTGGTCAGGCAATCGGAGCATCGATAAACGAAGGGGCAGCACTCCAACAATCGCTTGGTGGTATCGAAACCCTATTTAAAGGCTCAGCCGATAAAGTCAAAGGGTTTGCAAACGAGGCCTACAAGACAACAGGTCTTTCAGCCAATGCCTATATGGAAAATGTTACAGGTTTCTCAGCAAGCTTATTGCAATCTCTTGGTGGAGATACAGATAAAGCAGCAGAAACAGCTAACATGGCCATGATTGATATGTCGGATAATGCTAATAAGATGGGGACATCTATGGAAAGCATTCAACTTGCGTATCAAGGTTTCGCCAAACAAAACTACACCATGCTCGACAACTTAAAATTGGGTTATGGTGGTACCAAACAAGAAATGCAAAGGCTTTTGTCCGACGCAGAAAAATTGACAGGCGTTAAGTATGACATGAATAACTTGTCAGATGTTTATAGCGCCATTCATGCTATCCAAGAGAATTTGGACATCACTGGTACAACAGCAAGAGAAGCAGCAACAACTTTTACTGGTTCATTTGAATCTATGAAAGCAGCTGCTCAGAACGTTCTTGGAAAGTTGTCTTTGGGTGAAGATATTCAACCTGCACTACAAGCTTTGATGGAAACGACATCCACATTTCTTTTCGGAAACCTAATTCCGATGATTGGAAATATTTTGAAGCAAATTCCTAACCTTATTTTAGGAGGAATCAAGGGTGTTTTCAGTGGAATCTTTGGCGAAGGTCTAGGAAGTATCATGGGTGGTATCGTTACCGCTCTTGGTTCTGCATTTTTAGCTTTTAAAGCATTTTCGGCAGTCTCGGGATTGCTATCTGGAATACCTGCTGTCTTAACGACAATTAAAACAGCAGTCACGGGTCTATTTACTGCTATGAGTGCCAATCCAATTGGAATTGCAATCGCTGCGATTGCTGCATTAACTGCAGGATTGGTTTATTTCTTCACTCAAACTGAGATGGGGAGACAAATCTGGCAAGGCTTCATGGATTGGTTCTCTGGTGTGTGGCAGTCTGTCGCACCAGTCTTGACCGAAGTTTGGAATGGTATTGTTGAAACAGCTACAACCGTCTGGAACAATATGATGGCTGTTGTTGCTCCGATTATCCAAGCAGTTGTTGATTTTATTAGGTCTGTTTGGGACGGTATTTCCCTATGGTGGACTGAAAATCAAGGTTTGATTCAACAAACGTTCACAACGGTTTGGAACGCAATCCAGACAGTTATTCAGACGGTTATGCCGATTATTCAATCCATTATTGAAACCGCAATGAATATCCTTGCTCCTTTCATTGAAGCGACGTGGAACAATATCTGCACGGTAGTAACAACCGTTTGGGAATTGATTAAGATTGCTATTCAGACGGCTATGGATGTTATTAGTGGCATCATAAAAGCTGTGATGCAAGTTATTAATGGTGACTGGAGCGGTGCTTGGGAAACTATAAAAGGTGTTGGTGAGGCCATCTGGAAAGGATTGTCTGCTACAGGTAAGGCTATCTTTGATGGTTTTGCTCAGATATTATCTAACATCTGGAACACGATCAAATCTGTCGCAAGCAGTGCTTGGGAAGGTTTGAAATCAACAGTCTTAGGTCTGATTGATGGACTTGTCCAAGGAGCTCAGCGAGCATGGGAGAGTATGAAGCAAGGTGTTAGTGACCTTGTAAGCAATGTTACGAGTATCTTTGACGGTATCCGAAACATTGACCTTTGGGAAGCTGGTAAGGCTATCCTTGATGGATTCCTTGGTGGTTTGAAATCCGCTTGGAGTGCAGTTACTGACTTCGTCGGTGGTATAGCTGGTTGGATTGCTGACCACAAAGGTCCGATTGAGTATGACCGCAAGCTCTTGATTCCTGCTGGTAATGCGATTATGCAAGGTTTGGATAGAGGGTTGCAGGACCGTTTCAAAGGTGTTAAGAAATCTGTTAGCGGAATGGCTGGTGAAATCGCAAACGCATTTTCAAACGATGATTTTGGTTTGAGTGGAACACCTACCATTGCCAAAAATATTGAAGCAAGTTTGGCTATGCCAAGCGCTCAACTCGAGGCAAAAGACAGTCAAACCGTGTCTGAGATAGCGATTCTGAGAGCAAGTATGGAGAAGATCCTTACTGCTATCCTTGAAAAGCCGTCAGATACTTATCTGGACGCTGATAAAATTTCAATGAGCGTCTACCAACGCCAAGGTGCGATTTACGCTAGGGAGGGAATTTAATGGAATACATGATTATCAATGGTTTCAATACTTCAACCATTCCTAAATGTGTGGTGACCGACTTTGGCGAGGTAGAGGCTGCTAAACCTAAAGTCTCGGAAACAGCTACCCTGTTTGGGGTTAACGGGAATTACCGTGTCTTGGAAGGTGCTTATGAGAGTTATGAACGAACATTTGCATTTTACCTTCCAAGGACGGTAGACCCGTCTAAAATCGTTGAGAGATTCCAACCAAATGATAATACGTTAGAGTTTAGCTACCAGCTAGGCTCTTTATTTTATGCTGATTTTGTCAGCGCAAAATACAAACCTCAAGGCATGCACGGCTGGAAATTAGAAATCAAGCTGAGTATGCAACCGTTCCGCTATCAGAAAAATGTTGCTCCTCTGGTCTTTACCGCAAGTGGCAATGTCAACAATCCAGGCTCTGTCTATAGTGAGCCTGTAATTGATATTGAGGGGGACGGAGATATTTCGTTGACTATCGGACGGACAACTATGCACTTGACCATTAGACGAAAAGTGACCATTGATTGTAGACATAAGAAACAGAATATCTATAATGCAGACGGTGCTGTTCAAAATACGCTACGGAGACGTGGAGGTTTCTTTGAGTTGGCAGTTGGTAATAACGGTCTGGTCTTTACTGGTGCGGTTCGTAAGGTTACGGTTCGGCCGAATTGGAGGTATATCTTATGATTTATCTTACTGAGGGTAATACGCCTTTAAACGAGGCCTATAATGATGAAATCGTTCAGGAACGAAACAATACCTATCAACTGACCTTTCGCTTTCCTACGTCGGATCCCAAGTGGGAATTACTGAAAGAGGAAACCTTTCTGACTGCTGATGACCTGCATGGTGAGCAGGATTTTTATATTTTTGAGGTTGAAAAACAACAAGGATATATCCAAGTCTATGCCAATCAGGTTATCAGTCTGTTAAATAACTACATCGTTAGCTCTATCGATGTGGATCGCGTCAGTGGGACGAGGGTATTGAGCGCATTGGCTGGTAGTATTACCAGAACCAATCCCTTTTCTTTTTTCTCGGATATTGACGACAGGCATACGCTCAACATCAAGGACAAGAATGCTATGGAAGTCTTGGCCAAAGACAAGCACTCTATCCTTGGTCAGTGGGGCGGAGATATGGTGCGAAATGGCTACAACTTACGCTTGTTGAAGAATGGCGGTTCTGAAAATGAATCGCTTTTTATGTACAAGAAAAACCTGTCTAGCTACCAGCACAAGACCTCAACGAAATCTTTGAAAACTCGGATAACCTTTAAAACGACCGTCAAAGGAGAGGGAGAAAAGGCGCCTGACGTTGATTATGTAGTGGTGATTGATAGTCCCTTGCTTGGGAAATATACCCAAATCTATGAAGCAGTTGTTGAGGTCAATGACCAGAATGTCAAAGACCAAGCTAGTTTGATTGAATACGGAAAGCAGTATTTTCGGACAAGTATGTGCGACATGCTGGAAGATAACCTTGAAATTTCAGTTGTCGGCCAGAGCGATGTAGCGGTTCGGATGTTCGATGTGGTCAGCATCTACCATGAATGGTACGGTCTTGATGTGCGTAAGAAAATCACGAAATATACCTATTCGCCAATGGCCAAACGCCTAAAATCAATAGGTTTCGGGACATTCCAGTCCAGTCTTGCGAATGCAATCGGTGGGATTGTAAATGATGCCGTTTTGAATGAAAGTCGAAATCTGCATCAGATTTTTGAAGAACGTTTGAAAAAGGAAATCGCTAACGCTGACCGTGCTTTTGATGCTGAATTTGCCAAGCGTGAGAAAGCTATCACGGATGCCATCGAGCAGTACAAGGCCAAGGCTGAAGAAATGGGCGCTAAAATCCATGAGGAAATGGAGAAGGAGCGTCCTGAGTTTGTGAAGCGTATCCGTGAAGAGCTGATGAGTGGTGCGGACTCAATCGCTGAACTTAGTAAGAAACTAGAGCAAGTAAGCGAGACTGCAAGAGTCAACGCTAGTCTGATTGGTGGGGACGGGAATACCCAGTATAACAAGAACCGCTTGAATGGTGGTACTGCTAAGAAAATCAGCTATGGAACGGATTTTGTAGAGGTTGGCCACAACGGTGATGGTTTTGAACTTGGTAAGAAATACGTTATAAGCTGGTCAGCAACCTGTACACCTTACGGTAAGGCAGATGTGACTGTTGTAGTCAATAAGACACCGTTCTATGGTGGGCACATTCATCTTGCGCCTGCTAATACAGTCATGCCAGCGATTGATAAAGATCTTGTCCAGAAAGAGGAGCAGGTCTTGGCGGTCTACTACGGTGCCTATCGTCTGACTTTCTCAGGCGACTGGTATCAGAATGTAGAGCAGTCTTTGATGATTGATAATCAGACAAGACGGATTGAACTAGCGCCAGTCTATAAGACGGTTGCTGATGGGCAAAATTCAAGATATGACGGAAGTTGGAACGAGAGTCCAACTTTTATTTTTGATGGAGGAAGAACATGACAGAGACAATCCCAATAAGGGTACAACACAAGCGAATGTCAGCACGGGACTGGGCAAGTAGCCCTCTGGTCTTACTTGATGGAGAGTTAGGCATTGAGAGTGACACTGGTAAGGTCAAGGTCGGAAATGGCCGTGACCGATTTTCAGCATTGCAATATCTGACTGGTCCTAAAGGAGACCGTGGAGAAACAGGACCAGCAGGCCCGAAAGGAGCAGATGGTGTTGTACGGTTTGAAGGTTCAGCGGCAGAGAGGGCATTATCTGAATACGCCAAAAAGTCTGAAACGCCAGTATATCGTATCGCTAAAGGAGATATTTCAGGAACGGGAGAAGGTGGGACTGAAATCATCGATAAAAATTTTATTTTCAACTCAGATGGAATAAAAGTTGGAGATATTGTTCAAGATATATTTGTTACAGACAGTGGCACTCAAGAAGGTTTTTGGAAAGTTACTAACGTTAATGGAAATAGAATAACATTGAACGGCATAGGAATGCGTAATGTAACCTCTTACAGCAAATTAATTAACAGAGTTACAGCTCTTGAAAATCGTCCTACATTTGACACGTTGACTCAGACACAACGAAATAGCTTGCGAGGCCCCGCAGGACCAATAGGCGCAACGGGTCCAGCAGGTCCCAGAGGTGCGGACGGAGCTAGAGGTGCAGACGGTGCGCCTGGTCAAAACATCATCAATCAAAACGGCGGACAAGCTCTGAAATATTGGGCTGGAACAAGGTCTCAATATGACGCAATTTCTAACAAAGATGCTAATACCATCTACGATATTTATCGCTAACAGGAGGTAATATGGCACGAGAAGGAATTTACGTGGGCTCTAAAGAAATTATTCAGCGTTATGTCGGTACAAGGCTGGTTTGGGAGAAAGTCACAATCCAGTTTGACGAAATTTTAAGATTCACTTCAAATCGCTTTGGGTCATTTTGGCGTTTTGGCTCTACAGAAAGAGCCTTCATCGACTTAGGGATATCCGAACGTCGTCCGTATGGTTTGGATGGAATAGAGGATTGTAATGTGGTGAAACTTCAAAATTCTAACAAAATCTTTGAAGTTAGGGTAGTAATAAGCCAACGAGATACTGGCTATTCAACAAGTTACCAAAGACGATACAACTACCAATTGTTTGTCATTTTTAAAAATACGGATGAGGTGCAGGATTTCATCTCCAATAAGTACAACGAAACCTATATTTTTGGCAGAAAAAGAGGAGGCTAGCATATGGATATTACCATTCAAAACGTCCGTTCGCCTGCTCTTGAGCATAACGGACGGTATTACAAGGTATTTCAGCCACGGACACGAGATGAACTGCTGAAGCTTCATCACATGGGCTGTGTGGGAGACACGGTGCTGACGGATATCCAGCTTGAGCAGGGGGATTTCCCAACTAGCTTTGTAGAACCAACTGTCACGCAACGTACCTTGTCAGGTCTCTTCAAGGATATGCGTTCTATTGAACTGGAACTGAGAGACCCGAACAGTACCTTATGGGGCAAAATCCAGCAGAATAATCAAGGGGCGCTGACCCAGTTCTTTGATACGAATGTCAAGAGCGCTATCGCTCAGACGGCTAGAGAAATCAGGCAGGAAGTACGTGATGCTGCTAACAGTGCGAGGGTGCAAGTGACACCAGAAGGTGTCACCATTGGCTCTACTACCTTGACTGGTGAGCAGTTAGCCTCTACCATTTCGACCAGCTCGAAAGGCGTGGATATCATCGCCCCAAAAGTCAGAGTGAAATCCGACATGATTGTGGATGGTGCGGTCACTGCTGGGAAGTTAGCAGCTGGCTCCGTTACTGCTGACCATATCCAAGCAGGTGCCATCACAGGCGATAAAATCAGCGTAGATGATGCCTTAATCAAGAATCTGACCGCTAGAGATGCCTTGATTGACAAGTTGACATCTAAGGAAGTCTTTGCGACTAAAATCGAGTCTGTCGTGTCTAGTTCGACATTCCTTGAAGCCTATCAAGGTAAAATTGGCGGATTTACACTTGGACAATTTGACCAAGGTGGAGGTCGCTGGATTTCTGGTGTGAACCATTTTGCAGTAGGTATGGGAAATGGAGAAGGCCGAGGAACCAGAACCGCATTTTGGGCGAACTGGGGCGATAGCTGGAACACAATTGGAGATAGAGCTTGGTATGTGAATACCGACGGCAAAATGTACTGTAAGAATGATTCAATTTTTTACAGACAAGTCACATTTGATACTAATTGTTCTGTTGATTGCTATGGAACCCAGACATTCTATAAATCGCCTGTCTTTGTCCACGGAATCGAGTTAGGCTCTGCAGATATTTATGGTGACGGCTCAAATCCGAAAGGCGGTAAGAATGCGGTCGTTTGGTGGAACCAAGTTGGAAGTGGAAGTGTGAAATACTGGGGAGATAAATCTTCAGACAGACGTTTGAAAGAAAACATCACAGACACGGCTGTAAAAGCCTTGGACAAAATCAACAGACTAAACATGGTCGCATTTGATTTTATCGAAAGCAAGAAGCATGAAGAAATTGGTTTGATTGCTCAAGAGGCTGAGACTATCATTCCAGAGGTTATTTCACGAGACCCTGAGAATCCAGATGGCTATCTGCACATCGACTATACCGCTTTCGTACCCTACTTACTGAAGGCTGTCCAAGAACTAGACCAGAAAATAAAAGAAATGGAGAACATACATGGATAATCACACAATCGACAAGCTAGTCGCTGAGACGCTCGCTAACCGCTTGGCTGAGGGCGAATTGAATTGTGCGCATTTAGAAGCGCACTATACGCTGGCTTTAGCTGAATTGCAGGCATTTAAAGCCGTGCTGGAATATGACCCAGCACTCAAAGAACTATTTGAAGAAACGCAAGCTAAAATGAAAGGAACTAACGAATGACTTACAAATTAACAGGAAGACCAACTTTAAAAGGGGAAAAGAATGTCACAATCGTAACGATTGAGAAAGAAGAACCTGGACGCTACAGTTATGAGCGTGTTGAATTGCCAGGCAATCGCACGAATGATAATGAAGAAGTACTGATTCAAGCAGTTTTAGACTTCATTCGTACGGAACTTGACCCGACAAGCGCTCTTGTACAGGCTCAGGCTAAATTAGAAGAAACTCACGTTAAATTGGAACAAGCAGAACAGAAATTAGCACAATCTGAGGCTAAGCAGACCGCTACGGAACAGACTGTTCAGAAGAATAAAGAAGAAGCTGACCGTTTTGGTAAAATCAGTCATGCTCTAGTGTTGGCTTTGGTAACTAGCAAGGTTATTCCTTACGGGACGACATACAAAATCCTAGCAGATTTAATTCCGACAGCTGAAGTTGGAAAAAATTATATGGCTAGCGACTTAATCGCTATCGAAGACCCAGCACACGTTGAAGTCGATGGAGAAGGCAAACGTATTTTGGTTCAGTTGAATAAGGAATTTACATACAACGGTGAACCTGTCAGCGACTTTGCCCGAAATGGTCGCCTTGAAATGGACGGAACAGGCGCAGCATGGAAGTTTGAACCTAAAGAATAGCGAGGTGCTATATGGCAGAATTTGAACGTTTAATTGTACAAATTTTCCTCTCTTTGATTCCTGTTGTCGGTCTTTATTTCTCGATGAAAGACAGAGCGACCAAACAAGAGAATCGTCTTACGGTTTTAGAGAAAGACATCGAGAACCTGCACGAATTTAAGATGTCTGCCAATAAACGATTAGATAACCACGATGAACAGAATAAGGCTATCTTAGTCCTTGCGGAACAGGTTAAATCGCTAGGTGAAGACGTCAGAGAATTGAAAACGCTGATTCAAAGCAAAACTTAAGAAAGGGGCGCAGAATGGTCTGTAATCTCAATACGACCAATCTTGCACAAGTGGATGGCGGTTACCTCATTAAGCAGGGTGATGTAGCTTCTACCTTTGGTTTTGTCCTTTTAGATGAAGATTATCGAGCCGTCTCCTCTCTTGATGGGGAGGTGGCGACCATTAGTCTGACCATGGACAAATACCAGTGGAAGAAGAAGGTGACTGTCACGAACTCAAGCGTGAATTTTAATCTGGACGCTATCTTACCTGTTGGGAAATACCGCTTAGAGATCGGCGCTGGCGGATATATTTTTCCGAGCGATAAGGCTACGCACATCAAGATAGTGGCTTCAGATAAGGAATTGGTCACAGAGGAAGTCCATGCTCTCAAAGAGCTGGATATTGCAAAGGAAGTTGAGAAACAACTTGCAGAAAAAACAGTAACAGATGGTGGAGTATGTCCGGAATTTCCAGACCTACTCTTCTTTTATAATCTTGGAAAGGTATAGAAAAAAATGGAAACTACAAAATTAACAGAATTTGCCCGCACATTGGGAGAAGATAACAAACGAGTTAACGAAGAATTGAAAACCAAGGTTAGCACGTCAGCAATGACGCAGGCTATCTCACAGGCAGTCACTCAAGCTAAAACGGAAGTTAAGGCTGAAATTTTAGGCGAAGGAACGCCTGAGAACCTTGATACGCTGAAAGAAATTGCGGATAAAATCACGAACATGGGTCAGGATGAAAATGGCGCACTTTTGGGAAAAGTGACAGAGGTTAGCGGACGCGTTGACCAGATTGCTAATCTTGATTTGGTTGCGACATATAATCAAGCGAAAGCGTGAAGCCTATGAATAACCTTGAAAGTCTAGCAACAGAAATTGGTAAGGATATCAAGGGCATTAAAGAGCAACAGGTTACGAAAGATGAGCTGGAGGCAAAGCATTATCTTACTGAGAATCAAACTCTCAGCTTAGAAGGCAACAGACTGAGTCTCACAAATGGTGGTTCTGTTAATCTTCCAACTGTTTTGAGAAGCTCAGAATATCGGATTTCAAAATCGGATATTGCCGGAAACGAAGTCGGTGCTACTGCGACAATACCAATCAATTCTTTAATGAATCCAATAGGTATCAAATTTGGAGATGTAATTCAAAGCTTTAATAACAACTCTGAAGGAGCAGATGAAGGCTACTGGATTGTAACAGGCATTAGCGCTCAAGGTATTTCTGTGAGAAAGATTGGCTCAAGACACTTGTATTCAACTTACAATGATACTGAGTTGAAACAAAAGATTTCAGCTTTAGAAAGCCGGCCATCATTTGATACGCTGACACCGACTCAACGCGATAGATTGAAGGGTGAGAATGGTCATAGCTTAAGTGTCAATGCCCGTATCGAAGGGTCTTATCGAAATGGCGCGACTAGTCAGTTGAACCTGTTTGCGGATGTATTCTACGATGGCGAAGCAGTCACGAGTGGTTATACTCTTGATTACTACTACCGTGGCTTTGGAAATAACAACTGGGGGGTGTTGAGAAATCAGACTCCTGATCCAGCTGGGAAATTTGGAACCTGGAGTGCTACCCAGCGCTCTGGTGGTTGGTTCGAAGTCCGTATTGAAGTGAGCTACAGAGGTCTTAAGGCCTCTGGGTTCGCTCATTTAGATAACGTAAACGATGGCCCCAGAGGAGCAGACGGAGCGCCTGGTCAGAACATCATCAACCAACAGGGACAACAAGCACTGAAGTATTGGGCAGGAACACAAGCGCAGTACGATGCTCTTCCAACCAAAGACCCTAACACGATTTATGATATCTTTAAGCAGGTGTAGTTATGAAAGATAGAATAAGGATAATGTTAGGCAATCAGGAGATTGTTAAGCGGTATATTGGCGATAGGTTGGTGTGGAGTGGTGGAGGAGAAATTTTATTAACAATAGAACCAAGTGGTTCTTCCGGTTATAAAGCTACTATATCTTTTTTTCTATCCAATACATTAATCATACCTAACAATTTTGATTATAAACAAATAAAATCTATGCAAGCCGACGATAAACCACCTCTTTCATTACCAGAAATATCTTATCTTTATAATGATGGAAATTATTTTGAAATAGCATTCGTCGGAGATGACTCAATAGGGAAAAAAATAGAAAAATACACAAAAAAAGCAAAAATAATTAAATTTTTAAGATAGAAAGGAAAAATATATGATTAACTGGAAACTACGACTACAAAATAAATTCTTTTGGCTGACTGCTATCCCAGCCTTCTTGCTTGTCTTGCAAGCTGCTGCTGCAGTCTTTGGATATCATCTGGATTTGGGTGATATCGGTAACAAGCTGATTTTGCTTGTTAATGCGGTATTCGTGTTCTTGACTGCTATCGGTTTGGTCAATGACCCGACTACAAGTGGAATCACAGACAGCACACGAGCACTAGAATACAAGAAACCAAGTGAGGAATAGGTATGGATATCGATACAAGTAGACTACGCACGGACTTGCCGATTGTTGGGTTTGAGCCTTTCCGTCAGGTTCACGCTCACTCAACAGGCAACCGAAACTCAACTGCTCAAAATGAAGCAGATTACCACATGCGACGTCCTGTTGATTCAGGCTTCTTTTCTCACGTTGTTGGTAATGGTCGTGTAATGCAGGTTGGACCTGTCAATAAAGGAGCCTATGATGTTGGGGGTGGTTGGAACGCTGAAACTTATGCAGCAGTTGAACTAATTGAAAGTCATTCAACTAAAGAAGAGTTCATGACAGACTATCGCCTATACATCGAATTGCTACGTAATTTAGCAGATGAAGCAGGTTTGCCAAAAACGCTTGATACAGACGACTTGGCAGGTATCAAAACGCATGAATACTGTACGAATAACCAGCCGGATAACAGTAGCGACCACGTTGACCCGTATCCTTATCTTGCTAAATGGGGTGTTAGCCGTGAACAGTTTAAGCGAGATATTGAGAACGGCCTGGGCGCCGAAACAGGCTGGCAGAAGAATGATACAGGCTATTGGTATGTACACTCAGACGGCTCTTATCCAAAAGACAAGTTTGAGAAAATCAACGGAACCTGGTATTACTTCGACGGTTCAGGCTACATGCTTGCAGACCGCTGGAAGAAGCACTCTGACGGCAACTGGTACTACTTTGACCAATCAGGCGAGATGGCCACAGGCTGGAAGAAAATCGCTGAGAAGTGGTACTATTTCGACGTAGAAGGTGCCATGAAGACAGGATGGGTCAAGTACAAAGATACTTGGTACTACCTTGATAGCAAGGACGGAAACATGGTATCTAATGAATTCGTCAGAGCAGGTCAAGGCTGGTATTACATTAAACCAGACGGAACAATGGCAGATAAGCCAGAGTTCACAGTAGAGCCAGAAGGCTTAATTACAACTAAATAATTTAAAAAATAAAACGAAAGGAAACTTTCTAAATTGTTCTTTCTACCGCAGGCTTAGGCTTGCGGTTTTTTTGTTTTGTCAAAAATAAAAACAGTGAAATTACTCACTGATTCTTTTGTAAACTACTAGAATTAAATTAAAACCTCCTCAACTATACGGGCAAATATGAGTATGAAAATGAATACGATGATGAATACGATTTAAAAAAATGATAGCAATTAATGAAAATGATTTTAATGGAAAATAAGTAAAAACTCAACTATTGAAAATCGATGATAACTATTTGTAAACGCTTTTCACTTATGGTATAA
>NZ_JBHMFR020000001.1:484560-581546 GCF_042436615.2 Streptococcus bovismuti
CTTCTTCTGAGTAATCATACGGTTAATGGCTGCTGAAACCAACATTTCAAGATTATAGTAGGCAGCGTCTTTGTTACCGTATTTATTCCCAATTACTTCACCCTGCTCCGTCAAACGGATACGATCCTTGATAGACTTAAGCGGTTGAGATGTGATGGCTTCATAGGTTGGTCCACCACCACGACCAACAGTCCCACCACGACCATGGAAGAAGGTAACCTTAACGCCAAATTCATCTCCAATAGCAGTCAATTGTTGTTGAGCCTTGTAGAGGGTCCAACATGATGATAGATAACCACCATCTTTATTACTATCAGAGTAACCAAGCATGATTTCTTGGTAGTTATTGCGTGAAGCAATCCATTTCTTAGCAAGAGGAAGTGAAAGGTATTCTCTCATGGTTTCTTCTGAGTGGTCCAAGTCCTCAATTGTTTCAAAGAGAGGAACAATTTGGACACGGGCTCTTTCTTTATCAACTAACCCTACTTCTTTTAGCAAGATAGCCAATTCCAACATGTCTGATACGCTGGTTGCATGTGAAATGATGGTCTGACGAATGACATCATCTCCCAACTTATCTTTCAACTTACGAGCAGCCTTAAAGATTGCTAATTCTTTTTCAAGTAACTCTGATTTTTCAACATGAGTGGCAGAAAGAATACGTGGATCTTCCTCTAATTCTTTCAAGAGAAGCTGGCATTTTTCTTCTTCACTGAGTTCGCTATAATGAGAATGAATACCCGCTGATTTCAAGAGTTCAGCTACACAGGCTTCGTGAACACTAGAATCTTGACGCATGTCTATAGATGCCAAATAGAAACCAAAAATTTCAACTGCCTGAATCAGCTCAACAAAATCACCAGAAATCAGTGCTTCACCCTTGTTTTCCAAGAGGGAATCACGAATGGTAATTAAGTCCTTATAAAAATCATTAGCTGTTTCATAGCGAGCACCAACTTCCTTATCCTCAATCAGATAGGTTTTTGTTGCTTGGATTTTTGATTGAATATCAAACAAGGCACGACGATACAGCTCTTTTTCACGATAAATAGAGTTGTCCTTGGATTGACGAGCCATTTCTCTAACTTGCTTGCTTACATTGACAATACTGGTTGAGAGAGAGAATTCACGATAAAGTTGGTAAATCTTTTCATCATAGTAGTTCATGATGACTTCACACTGAGTCATAGCAGATTGTTTCAAGGTATCTGCTGTAACAAAGGGATTACCATCACGGTCTCCACCAATCCACATACCCATGGTAATTGGTTTAGGATGTTTCAACTCCAAACCGTGTTTTTTAGCCAGACGCTTGTACTCAGCAGTCAGATGAGGAACTGCCTTCAAGAATGAGCTATTGTAGTATTCCATTACATTCGTGATTTCATTGGTTACTTTCAATTTCTTTTCACGAATCATATCTGTCTGCATGATAATCTCAATGTAACGACGGAGATCATTATGCCATTTTTCCTTATTAATCAAACCTAATTTCACATCACGGTACTTACGCAAGAGGGTATGGATATGGTTAGTCAAATCCAACATACTCTTACGTTGCACTTGTGTTGGATGGGCTGTCAAAACAGGGACAACATTCAAGTGTTCTAGAATTTCAACCGCGTTTTCTTTTTCCGCAACCATTTTGATCGTTGCTGATAATTTACCAAGATAATCTTGATCGATATTATTTTGATGGTTGATTTCATAGGCTAAATCCACGTCTTCAGAAATATTAATCAAAAGAGGCAAGATAGAGAAATAGCGTGAAATATAAGCCATTTCATCATTTGTCAGACTAGTAACTAATTGGTTCAAACCTTGATAATCTTCTTGAGTTGACAATTCCTTCAACTGCATGATTTTTTCAAAAGTCTCTGGGGCAAGCATATTTTTAGTGATATCTTCTAACAATTCTGTTAAAATCAATACTTCTTCTTGCACGACAGCTTTATTACTATAGTTTTCTAATTTTTGAAGAGACATAGGTAATCCTTTCCACTCTCAGCTCTACATATAGTTTGATGAGTGAGCTTCTAACTCCTCATATAATTGGGCACGTTTTTCACTTGCATCAATATTTAAGACAAAGGCGATGGCTACAGACAAGACTAGGAGACTGTTCCCTCCTTGTGATAAGAAGGGGAAGGTTACTCCTGTCGAAGGAATAATGCCAGAAATTCCACCGATATTGACAAATACCTGTACCAGCATCATCCCCCCAACCCCAATCGCCATCATAGAATTAAAGGGATTCTTAGCACGAATACCGACTAGGATAATTCGTAAAATCAGGAAAAAGACAAGTGCTAAAATCAAGCTGGCTCCCACAAATCCAAACTCTTCAATAACAATTGAAAATACAAAGTCTGTATGTGCCTCTGGTAAATAACCACGTTTTTCTATTGAATTTCCTAAGCCTAGACCAAACCACCCACCATTTACCATGGCAAAGTAGGAATTTGCAAGTTGGTGGCCTGACCCTGCCAAATCGGCAAAGGGATTAAAGTAGGCACTGAAACGCTTAGCAACGTAACCAAATACTGGAACTTTTGAAAACTTATCAACCCCGATCATAGAGATAGCTGATAAGGATAGGGCTGAAACTCCAAATAATACACCGATAAAGACTATAAACCAACGATGAGCAATTCCACTAACTGTATACATAATCAAGGCGACAAGAACTAGGATGGTAGCATTCCCCAAATCTGGGAAAATAGCTAAACTTCCTATCATTACTAGTAGGACGAAGCGCCAATCATTAAAAGCACGAGGAATCCATTGATTTTGAGTTAAAACTTGAAAATCGTAAATCCCAATTTCATCCTGTTGTTTTGAAAAACGTTGGGCCAAGTACCAGACGATGATAATCTTCAAATACTCTGCTGGCTGAATGGTCAAAGGTCCTACTGAAATCCAACCATAGGCTCCATTGACTGGCGTACCAATTAAGCGAGCCAAAGCTAAGAGAATCAGCTCAACAAACATAACAATAAATAAAAGTCGTTCTTTTCTCAAAAAATTCAATTTCAGCTTATATATCAAGGCAATCAATATTAAACTAAATATCCAAAACATTCCCTGACTTCGAACCAATTGGAGGGCACTTTTACCTTCTTCGATAAGAATGGCACTGGTTGTCGAATAAACCACAATCAAGCCCAAAATAGATAAAAGTAAGTAAGGAACTAGAATAGAATAGTTTAATAGGTGCCTCTTACTAATCTTCATAGTATCACCAATCTAATGAGAACAAAAGAAATTATTCCCAAATTCCGTTTATTTTCTAGTTTTGATTGCTATTATACCATTTTTTCCGAAAGAAAAAAACTCTTACCCTCAAGATAGAAAGATTTTCTCATAAGAAAAAGAGCACTTGGCTCTTTTCTGTTTTATTCTTTTGAAGAACTGCTTGAGCTTGAATCGCCACCACCGATGTATTGGGTAAAGATATTTTGGAAGGCTTGGTCTTTAACCTTGATGTTGGCTGCTTGCAATTCTTTTCCGATAATGCTTTGAACAAATGATGCGTCATTTTGTTTTTGAGTCAAGATAACAGTTTTTAATTTTTCTTTGTAGTCATCAATATTAGATGATTTTTCCGTTTTCTTAGTGAGTTTTACAATATAATACTGACTGCTGTAGGCTTGTGTGCCAGTAGCTGTAATGACATCAGAAATTCCGTTAACATCCAAGGCAAAAGCTGCTTTCTTAACTTGATCTGGTACTTCTGTTGAAGCTGAATCAAAAGTGATTTCTCCACCGTTCGCTTTGGTTTTCTCATCTGTTGAGTTATCTTTAGCTAGTTGAGCAAAGTCTGCATCACTAGCTTTAGCTTTTTCAAGAATTTCTTTGGCCTTGTCTTCATTGTCCAAACGGATAATTTGAGCCGTTACATCTGGAGTGTATTCATCAAATGCTTTCTTATAGGCATCATCTGTCAATTCAGCTTCTGCTGCCTTCTTAACTGCCAACTCAACCAATTTACTTGTACGAATTTGAGCTTTGCGTGTTTCTAGGGTCATTCCTGCTTGTGACAAGACACGTTGGTAGTTCTCACCATATTGTTTCTCTTCTTCGGCAATAGTATCATTGACTTCTTTGTCATCTACTTCAGAACCGTATTGTTTCTCAAATACTTTTTGGATGGTCATGTTCAACAAGACTTGTTGTGCTGAAGGGTTGCTTTTCACTTGCTCATAAAATTGATGTTCTGTGATAACATCTCCTTTCATGCTGATAAGGTCTGCTCCTTCTGAACCTTTGGAACAAGCTGCTAAAGTTGCTACTGATAATAGTGTAATGGCACCTGCCAATAGTTTTTTCTTCATGTCTACTCCTTTGAGATAAGTGTTACCCTATCTATTTTACTATATTTTCTTAAATTTTTCTGAAAATAATTCGCTTTCAGGCAATTGAACGTCTGCTACATTTTTACGAAGCATGAGAATACCGTCCCCCAGAGGTACTAATGTTGCAGTGAGTCCTGGATTGTCTAAAGTTGCATCAAATAGTCTTTGAAGGCCTCTGTAAATAGTTCGCTGGCCACGACGGACTTCCATAATATCCTTAGCAACATCACCACCTTGGAAAATATCATCCAAGACAACCACACCACCAATTTCCAAATGTTTGAGGATTTCTGGCAAAAAGACGATGTATTTAGACTTGGCTGAATCCATAAAGACGAAATCATAGGACTCTGTCAAGGTAGATAAGATATCTACCGCATCTCCTTCTAGGAGCGTGATTTGCTTGCGACTGTCAAACTGGGCAAAATTTTCCTTGGCAAAACCAATCATTTCTGGATTGCGGTCAATGGTTGTAATCTTGGCCTTTGGCGCATGTTCCGCCATCAAGAGGGCTGAAAAACCGATAGCCGTCCCAATTTCCAGAATGTTTTTAGGTTGTATGGTTTCCATGAGAAAACGGAAATAAGCAACCGTTTCATGGGGAATAATGGGAATATTTTCCTTGCGGGCAAAGTCTTCCAATTCTTTCAAAGATCCTGTGACCTGCTTTTGGCGCTGACGCATCAAGTCTACAATTTCTTCCTTGACGACAGGGCGACGCATGTTATGGTTGGCATTTTTACTATATGATTCAACCATCTTATGCCATTCCCAATTTTTCAACAAGTGCTTCAAACTCATTTAAACGACGTTCAAAGACTGCAAAGGCATCGTTGAGGTAGTCTTCCTTCTCCATATCAACTCCAGCTTTTCTCATGACATTAAGTGGATAGTCAGACTTACCTGCCTTGAGATAGTCGATATAGCGGTCACGGTCTTCTTGATTACCATGGACAATCTTTTCAGCCAAGGCTGAGGCTGCTGCAAAGCCAGTTGAATATTGGTATACATAGTAGTTATAGTAGAAGTGTGGAATGCGAGCCCACTCGTATTGGATTTCAGGATTGTCTTCCTTACTCAAACCATAATACTCTTGGTTCAAGTCTGCGTAGAGTTTATTTAGGAAATCACTTGTCAAGACTTCTCCATTTTGGTCCGCTTGGTGGATAGCGTGTTCAAACTCAGCAAATTGAGTTTGACGGAAAACTGTCCCACGGAAACCATCTAGGAAGTTATTGAGAATAGCAAAGCGCGTTGCATCATCTTCCACTTCTTCCAATAATTTCTCCGTCAAGATATTTTCATTGGTAGTTGATGCAATCTCAGCCAAGAAGATAGAATAATCTCCGTAAACATAAGGCTGCGTTTCACGAGTATAGCTTGAATGCATACTGTGACCTGTTTCATGAACAAGGGTAAAGAGATTGTCTAAATTGTCCTGCCAATTAAGTAGCATAAAGGCATTGGTATCGTAAGAACCACCAGAGTATGCCCCTGAACGCTTGCCTTGATTTTCGTAAACATCAATCCAACGCTCACTGAAGGCACGTTTAACACGGCTCAAGTAATCCTCACCCAAGACTGCCAAGGCATCTTCTGCCTTTTTCAAGGCTTCTTGGTAGGTAAAACTGTATTCAACAGATGAAAGTGGTGTGTAGACATCGTACATCTTGAGGTCTGAAATCCCCAAAATCTTTGAACGCAGCTCAAGGTAACGATACAAGAGGGGTAAATGCTTGCGAACTGCTGCTACCAAATTGTCATAAACACTCTCTGGAACAAAATTCGCAGCGAGGGCTGCATGACGAGCACTCTTATAGTTGCGAACTTTGGCACGGTAGTTTTGCACCTTAACATTGGTTTGCAAGGTTTTGGCATAGATATGTTGGAATTGTTCATAAGTCGCATAAAGTGCTTGATAGGCACCACGACGCACCTCACGATTTTTAGACTCCATCAAACGTGTGTAAGTCCCATGAGATAGCTGAACTTCTTTACCATCATCGTCAAGGACATAAGGGAATACAATATCCGCATTGTCCAAGATAGCGAAGGTTTCACTTGCCGAACCAAAGATTTCCCCAGCTCCAGCCAATAATTCTTCTTCACGTTGTGAAAGAACGTGTTCCTTGCCTTGCAAAAGCTTGTCAAAATAGTGTTGATAAACCTGCAATTTTGGTTGAGCCTCTAAAAAGTCAGCATACTGCTCTTCACTAATCTCCATAAATTCAGGCTCATAGAATGAAAATGCTTGGTCTAGCTGGCTGTAGAGTGTCATTGCCTTGGCATAGTACTCTTGGTACTTGGCTTCACGAGTATCCTGATCATTCTTCATATGAGCATAGACGTAAAGCTTCTCCATCTGGCGTTCCATTTCAAGAGAAAATTCAGTGATTTCGAGTAGGCTATCCTCACTATCCAGGAGATGGCCTTCATACTGGGCTACTGTCTCCAATTGTTCTGTTAAATCTTTTAAGGCTTCTTCCCAAGCCTGGTCAGTTGGGTAAATCGTTGATAGATCCCATGTATCTTTTTCATTTATTTCATATCTTTGTAATACCATTAGATTCCTCCATCCTTTCTATTTTACCATATTTTTTAAGAAATATTGCTGATAAAAGGCTGGTGGATAGAGCTTTTGCCAATCATTTTGAGGATTTTTTTGATAATAGATTTGAAAACACTGATAATAGTTGGTCAAATCTTGCTTAATCTGGCAAAACTCACCTACTAGTGGTCGAATTTGTGGATACCATTCTTTCAGCCCATAAGTCAGGAGATTTTCTCCCTTTTGATAGGCTTCTGCTTGTTCTTTCATCCAAAAGGGATTTTGATAGTACAGTTGTTGCCGGATATAGCGACAGATGTCCTTATCTTGAGAAACTGTAAAATGCGATATTTTTTGTTTCTTATAAGGAAGACGTAATATCTCCAGTAGACTACCTTGGCCATAGGAAAATTCCTTAATCTGATAATGGAGTTTACCACGGAGGTCTTGGTGAATGAGATATTTAAGTCTTAAAACCTGTTTTCCCTTGTCTAATTCCCAAACATAAAAGCCCATATTTTGACTGAAATAAAGAAAACCTTCTTGCAGATGAGTCAATCGCTCCCTGAGCCAAAGTTTTTCCCCCAACAACCACAGTACTTGGTAACCCTGACTACGATAGCCCTCACTACGCTCTTTAAGAACTTTTTGAGGCAAGGGACTACACTGAACCTCTAAAGCTAGATTGTCATTTACAAATAGATCTGCAATCTGTTTAAGTTCTGGAAGCGGGTATTCTAATTGAACCTCTGTCTCTGTTTTCAACCAGTGATAAAGGGATTCCTTATTTGCCAGGTGTTCTGGACTTTCATTTTCATAGGAATAATCACAGTCTTTTAAAGATTTATGGGCAAAATGGGGCCGGACACTTGGTCCTTGACGCAAACGGAGCTGACCTCCACAAGCTGGGCAAGTGTATTCTTCCTTCTCAAGCTCACCCTCTAACACATTTACCAGCTGTCCCCTAGCATTTCTCGCAACAAACATGATTTCCCTCCTTTTCTATATTATTCGCAAAAAAGAAAAAAGATCAGGATATTCTCCTAATCTCTATTCATGTTTATACTCAATGAAAATCAAAAAGCAAACTAGGAAGCTAGCCGCAAGCTGTACTTGAGTACGGTAAAGCGACGCTGACGTGGTTTGAAGAGATTTTCGAAGAGTATTATTTGATTTTTTTAGCTAGCATGGTCGCAAAGCGTAGTTGAATACGATTACCATTTTCATCACGACGGTGAAGATGACCCGGATTTTCATTGTACTTAACCAATTCCCAGTCCTTGTAATAGTCTGCCAGTTCCCCTTCCTTAAAAGTAAATGGGAAGTTCACTGAGCAAGGATAATCCTCCGTATCCATGGCACAAACGATAAGATTGTAGCCACCAACAGTGGTTTTCTCCTGCATGTTTTTGATAATTGCAGGAATGCGGTCTGCTTGCAGAAACATCAAAACCACTGTCGAGACGATGAAATCATACTCTTGACCAATGCTAGCTGAATTGATATCGTAAAGACCAACAGGCATGTCTAAATCTTCCTGCTCAACAATACTTTGCAAGATTTCAAGGGACAGTTCATTTTGATCCACAGCTGTCACATCAAAACCTTGCTGGGCTAGAAAGAGGGCGTTACGACCTTGACCACAGCCCAAATCCAAGGCTTTCCCTGGTTTTACTGTCTGCATAGCCTCTAGGACCTCTGAATGAACTGGATTGGTATTGTATTTTTTAGGGAAATAATCCTCAGGTTTACAATAAAATTCCAAATACCATTCTACATCGTCTGTTACAGCCTCTACTCGGTGCCAAGCTTGAGGTTGTGCCATGGGATTGTCGGCTCCTGCTTCAAAGAGATGTTCTGCTAGAACCTCACCATCCTCTGTCAATTCAATAAACTTGAGAGCTCCCTTCAAGACAGTAATTTTCCCCCAAGTCCCAACCTTGGTATTGTGTTTCTGCTGAACAGCCTCTGGCATGGTTTCTTTAGTCCACAAAGGCATACGTTTATAGGCAACTAGTTTTTTCATCTTCATTCCTCTTTTTATCGCTGATTAACAGCTTTCATCACGCGCGCAATATCGCGATTCTGCTCACGACGTTTGATTGACTCCCGTTTATCATAGTCATGCTTCCCTTTGGCAAGTCCTAAAAGAAGCTTGGCATAGCCATCTTTGATATAGACTTTTAGGGGAACCAGTGTCATTCCTGTCCCTTTGGTCTCTTGTTCCAACTTTTGGATTTGCTTTTTATGGAGCAGGAGTTTACGACGACGTTCTGGTTCCTGGTTCCAGATATTGCCCTCTTCATAAGGAGCGATATGAACATTGGTCAACCAAACCTCCCCATTTTTCACTTGGGCAAAGCCATCCTTGAGATTGATTCGAGCAGCTCGTACACTCTTGATTTCAGTTCCAGTCAGGACCATCCCTGCCTCTAGCGTATCTACGATTGTATAGTCGTGGCGCGCCTTTTTATTTTGTGCGACGACCTTTCCCTCGCCCTTTGCCATGCTTGGCTCCTTTCTTAGCTACTTCCTTATAAAAAGGTTTCTTCCCTTTTTTCTTCTTATCTTTTTGTGAATGCTTGCGCTTATCATTTGAGCGTCCTGATTTTCTCTTGTCTTCCTTCTTATCTGAACGACGACTTGAACCACGCCCTCTGTCACTACGACTAGATTGTTTCAAGCCCTTCTCAATCACATCAAACTCACTTGGGATGTAAGAGAAGTCAATTTCACCAGTCATCTTGTCGGCTCTTTCAACTCGGATACGAATCTGTTGCCCTACACGGAAGGTTGTTCCTGATTTTTCTCCACGCAGAGTCAAATCACGTTCGTTGAAATGATAAAATTCAGGTAGATTGGTAATGTGAATCAAACCTTCCACCGTGTTTGGCAATTCAACAAAGAGACCGAATTTGACAATACTTGATACAACAGCATCGTACTCTTGGCCTACATATTCCTCCATGTACTCAGCTTTTTTCATGGCTTCGACTTCACGCTCAGCTTCAATGGCACGACGTTCACGGTTGGAAGACTGGGTCGCAATCTCTGGAATCACTTGTTCAAAATGCTCTGCTATTTCCTTAGAACGGCCGTAATCACGAATCATACGGTGAACAAGAAGGTCTGGATAGCGACGAATCGGGCTGGTAAAGTGAGTATAATAGTCAGCAGCTAGTCCATAGTGGCCGTGATTGTGCTCCGAATAGCGAGCCTGCTGCATAGAGCGAAGAAGCATCATGGACAATACATCTGCATAAGGTTCTCCCTCAACAGTACGCATGATGTCTTGGAGGGCCTCCTGGCTAATCTCACTGGCAGTCCCATAAATGCGCAAACCAAAACTCGAAGCATAATCAATAAACTTCTGAACCTTTTCAGCCTTTGGCTCCTCGTGAATTCGATAGATAAAAGGTAGTTCCAGCTTGCTAAAATGCTCGGCAACTGTTTCATTGGCCATCAGCATAAAGGACTCAATCATGCGCTCGGCAATGCCACGCTGACGAAGAACGATATCGACAGGCTTACCTTGCTTGTCCACTAAAATCTTAGCTTCATTGGTATCAAAATTGAGGGCTCCACGTTTCACACGCATGTTTTCTAAAGTTTCATGAAGCTTAGCCATAAGTTCAATACTTGGAACAATTTTCTTATATTCTTGTCTCTTCTCCTCGTCACCTGCTAGGATATCATTGACATCGCTATAGGTCATACGGAAGCTAGTCTTGATAACCGTTTGGGTAATAGTGTAATTAACCACACGACCATGTTTATCAATCTCCATAATAGCTGACTGGGTCAGGCGGTCAACTTGAGGATTGAGAGAGCAGATACCATTTGACAGTCGTTCTGGAAGCATTGGGACCACACGGTCTGTCACATAGACAGAAGTTGCGCGGTTAAGGGCTTCCTTGTCAAGAGCAGAACCCTCGGTTACATAGTAGGAAACATCTGCGATATGAACTCCGAGTTCTAGATTGCCATTTTTCAAAGGCTTGATATGAACTGCGTCGTCCAAGTCCTTGGCATCTGCACCGTCAATGGTAAAGGTAATCTCATCTCTTAGATCCAGACGACCTTCCATATCCTTTTGAGACGGAGCATCAGGCACACTTTCTGCTTCCTTGACAACAGCCTCTGGAAACTCGGATACAATGTCCATTGATTCCAAGACCTCAAGAACATCAATTCCGACATCCGTTGAATGCCCCACCACGTCGAGGACACTAGCGACAAAGAAATCATGTTTCTTGCTTGGGTATTTGTCGATAAAAACCTTGAGAACTTCTGTTCCCTCGAGTTTAAGGGCCGGTTTCTTAACATAGATTGGTTGACTGATTTTCTGATTTTTCGAACGGATGTAGCCAGCATACTTAGGCTTTTCCTGATCTAAAACGATTTGGCCGACAACGGTTGTCAAACTGTGTTCTAAGATATCGATAATTTTTGCTTCTGCTGCTGTTCCCTTATTACGGTCAGCTACTTTCTTAATCACGACCTCAACGGTATCCCCATCAATAGCATAGTTGACATCGTTTTTTCCTACAAAAAGATCGTCCTCCTCGCCTTCCAGACTAACAAAGCCAAAGCCATTTTTATGGGCATGAAAAATCCCCTTGAGAGTAATCTCATGTTTTTTCTTGACTTCCAAAGTCAAAGTTCCATCTTCTTCAAAGCGTATCTGGTGCTTTCTTTCCATTAGGGACAAGGTTTTAATCAACTCACGAAAATCCTTGGAACCGTCTTTTTCCAAAGCCTGAGCCAAGTCATTGACAGTTACCTTTCCCTTATCTTGTAAATATTCTTTTATTCTATCTTTCATATTTTCTTTCTAGATTTTTTGTTTTCTTTTACTGTAAAACCTTCTCAAATATCTTTTAAAAATAAAAAGAGGCAAAGACCTAGTCCTGCCCATTATTTTCTTATCTACTTGATAATACCGTCAATGCTAAGGCAATGGCTAGCCAGAAAAAGACTAAAATCCCTGTCAAACGCTGCATTACAGCTTCGAAACCGCGTGCTTTACTGCGTTCAAACAAATCACCTGAGCTGGCATCAAATACATTGCTGGATTGGTTTTTGGTTGGTTGCATGAAAATCGCAATCACAATCACAACAGATAATACTAATAAAATGGTTAATAATAGGTTATACATATCAAACTCCTTAAAATCCTTATTATTTTACCATAAAATCTACTTAGATTCAAGATGTAGGGTTACTTTTCTTTCCTTGGGACAATACTTTAAAACCTCAATCTTGTCTGGATGGGTTTTTGAATTTTTACTGGTTAGGTAATTGATACTGCCACAAGAGGAGCATTTGAGATTAATTTTTACTCGCACTAGATTTCCTTTACTTTTAATAATGTTCGAAATTGAAGCAGGTTAAAGAGACAACTAAAGGCAACACAAAGGCTTGTCGCATAAAAGACTGCATGGTAGCCAAATTGACCTGCTACTGCAGAACCTGCCATAGGCCCAACGACACCTCCCAGATAAAAGAATACCTGATTGAAGGCAAAGACCCTCGAAATACCAGCTTTGGGCGTCATCTTGCTGAGAAGGGTGTTAACTCCGGGAATCAAAGCACCGGTTCCCAATCCAAAGAGGAAACGATAAAGTCCTAGTTGAAGGGGGCTAGAAGCATTAGCACAGAGGAGATAGATGATAACTGAATAAAACTGGGCTACAACCAAGAGGCGATGGTTGCCCACCTTGTCACCTAGCTTTCCCATAACTCCTGCACTCATCATACTGGAAAAGCCCATACTGGATACAATCAAACCAGATACAAAAAGAAGATTCTCTGTCTGACCTAAGTCACGCACATAAAGAGCCAGAATAGGGCCGATTGATTGGGCTGAAAATTGGATGACAAAACTGGTCAGAAAGAGGTTAACCAAGAGATAGGGATATTTAACTGATGTAAATAATTCCTTTGTTGGGATGGCTTTTTCTTTTACTACTGGTTGAAAATCTTCCTTGATAAAGCAAATAGTCAAAACAGCGGCTAAGAATAGAAAACTACCAACCAGTAAGAAAACAGTACGAATGCCAAATAATTCTGCAATAAATCCCCCGATAAAGGGACCAGTTAAAGTACCTGCGACTACACCTGTGGACAAAGTCCCAAGAGCAGAACCCGATTTCTCCTTGGGAACCTGACTGGCTATCAAGGCTGTGGCGTTAGGAACAAAACCTGCAAATACACCATTTAGCAAACGCAGAAAGATTAACCAATAAATATTTGGGACAAAAGCCAAGCCCCCCATAGTAATGGTCATGGCCATCCCAGCCCGAATCATCATGGGTTTTCGACCGTATTTGTCAGCAAGGATGCCCCAGATAGGAGAGAAAAGTGCCGCAGAAATGGCAGAGACAGAAATAGCTAAACCTGCATAAAAAGCAGCTTGATCACTCCCTACACCTAAATTTTCTACAAAGATGGGCATAAAAGGCACAACCAAGGAAATACTGGCTCCTGTCAGAAAATTACCAAACCAGGCAATGCGCAGATTATCTTTCCAATTAATCTCTGTCATCTTACTTACCTCCCTCAAGAAGGGTAAGCACCTGAGTTAGAAGCTGATCTTGATTGCCATTGTTGTCTAGAACATGGCTGGCCAAATATTTCTTTTTTTCTAAAGGCCACTGGGCTGCCAGACGAGACTCAGCTCCATCCTTGGATAACTTATCCCTTTTCATTAAGCGTTCAACTTGGGAATCTCTGTCCACGTAAATTAACCAAGTCTCATCAAACCAAGAGGCATAGTCCTGCTCAAAAAGCAGGGGAATATCCATGAAGAAAATCTCTTCTGTCTGAGCCAACTGGTCTCTCAACGTAGCTAGTTCCTCACGGATAATCTCTCCTTGGATTTGCTTAGACCATTCTCGTTCTTCAGGATTTGAAAAGATGAGACTAGCTAGGAGAGGGCGATTAAGTTCTCCGTTTTCAAGGATGATTTCTTGCCCAAAGTGCTGGACTAGAGCCTGAAACAGACGACCACCAGCTTTCTGTAGTTGATGGACGACTGCGTCGGCGTCCACTACTTGAAAACCTTGCTTTCTTAGAAAATTTGTCACAGTTGACTTACCAGAGGCAATTCCCCCAGTGATTCCAATGATTTTTCCCATCAATTCCTCCTTTGGCACTGAGGACAAAAATGGGTACCACGTCCGCCTAGTTGGATTTTTTCAATGATGGTGCCGCAGCGTGAACATTCTTGTCCAGCCTTGTCATAGACTTGATGAAAATCCTGCATAGTTCCATCTTCTCCAAAGGCATTGGTATAGGTCCGAATGGTGGAACCACCTTTGTCAACAGCCTGGCTCAAAACAGCTATAGTTTGGTCATGAATAGCTGCCACTTCCTCTGCTGTCAAATTCTGGGAAGGTCTAGCTGGATGAACCTGAGCTCGCCAAAGAACCTCATCCACATAGATATTGCCAAGTCCAGCTACCAAGGTCTGGTCTAGAAGATGGGATTTGATAGGTTTTTTGGACTTAGCTAGGGCAGTTTGAAAGACCTGCAAATCAAAGTCTTGTTCGCTTGGTTCAGGTCCTAGTTTTTTAGAAAGAAAGTAGACTTCCAAAAGGTCAGGCGCCAAGAGTTCCATAGTACCAAACTTGCGAACATCCTCATAAACAAGCGTGCCACCATCCGCAAACTGGAAGAAAATATGAGCATGCTTGCGTTCAGGCACTTGGTCTGGATAGTAAAAATACTTGCCCTCCATCCGCAAATGGGAAATCAAGATCTTGTCTGTCAGGTAGAAAAGCAAATATTTACCACGACGTCCCATTGACTCAACAATCTGACCAGGCACTTCCTTTTGAAACTCGTTCAAATCCGTCTTAATCATCTTGGGATAGCGAATTTCTACACTCGAAATCTTCTTTCCCAAAATCAATTTTTCCAAGCCACGTCGAACGGTTTCAACCTCAGGTAATTCAGGCATAAGTCCTCCTTCTGTAAAAACAAGAAGCAGGCATGAGCCCACCTCTGCTTAGTATTCTTTTTCATTATAGCCAAAGTCAGCCAAATCTAGCTTTTTATCACGCCAGTTTTTCTTGACCTTGACCCATGTTTCTAGGAAGACCTTATCTCCTAGCATCAGTTCAATATCGCGACGGGCCATGCTACCGATTTTCTTAAGCATAGCGCCACCTTTACCGATGATAATCCCTTTTTGGCTATCTCGCTCGACCATGATGGTTGCACGGATATGAACCTTGTCTGTCTCTTCATCTCGTTTCATCGAATCAACCACTACAGCAACTGAGTGAGGGATCTCTTCGCGAGTTAGGTGCAAGACTTTCTCGCGAACCATTTCTGAAACCAAGAATCGTTCTGGATGGTCTGTGATTTGATCAGATGGGAAATATTGGAAACCTTCGTCCAGATTTTCACTCAAAATATCCACTAGACGAGAGACGTTATTCCCTTGAAGAGCTGAGATTGGAACGATTTCCTTAAAGTCCATTTGATTACGAAAATCATCAATCTGAGACAAAAGCTGGTCTGGATGAACCTTATCGATCTTGTTCACCACCAGAATAACAGGAACCTTAGCAGCCTTGAGACGCTCGATAATCATATCGTCCCCCTTACCACGCGCTTCATCAGCAGGCACCATGAAAAGAACGGTATCCACTTCACGAAGGGTGCTATAGGCAGATTCGACCATGAAATCTCCGAGAGCTGTTTTAGGTTTGTGAATCCCTGGTGTGTCGATAAAGACAATTTGCTCCTTATCAGTTGTGTAAATTCCCATAATTTTGTTGCGCGTTGTCTGCGCCTTGTCACTCATAATGGCAATCTTTTGCCCCATGACATGATTTAAAAAAGTTGACTTCCCAACGTTGGGACGTCCTAAAATGGCTACAAAGCCTGATTTAAAAGTCATAATTTCCTCTTGCTATTTAAAATAATAAATCCCAGATTCGTGGGAGAAAAATCAATGCGCCTGTTAAGGCTGCGAAAAGAGAGACCACTAATACCGCGCCAGCCGCCATATCCTTGGCATTTTTAGCCAGCATAGAAAAGTGATAGTGACTGGCCAAATCCACCACATTCTCGATAGCAGAATTGATAATTTCAAAGGCTACTACCAAAAAAATGCTCAATAGGAGAAAGAGCCATTCGATTCGTGACACCTGAAAAACAAAACCTGCGAGGATGACCACGAGAGCCGTCACCGCATGTTTTCGCATATTGCGTTCTTCCTTTATGGCAGTAAAAATTCCTGTAAGAGCAAATTCTAAACTGGATATCAGGTCACGATTTTTCCATTTTCGTTTATTGTCTTGTGAGTCCATAGGCTGTCAAAATTTCTTCTTGTAAACCGAACATCTCCGCTTCTTCTTCCGGAGTGTAGTGATCATAGCCGTTAATATGTAAAAAGCCGTGTACTGCCAAGAAGCCCATCTCACGCTCAAAGCTGTGGCCATATTCCTCAGCCTGCTCATGAGCCTTATCAATAGAGATGAACAATTCCCCAATATAGGCATCAAACTCAGACATCATCTCTGCTAATTCTGGATTTTCAAGCAAATCTTCTTCGTCAAAGGCAATTTCCAACTCTGGTTTATATTCAAGGCTGATGACATCTGTCGGACGGTCGGTGTCACGGTACTCCAGATTGAGTTCATGACTACGCTCATTGGTCACAAAGGTAACTGCCATCTCCTTGTCTTCTTTTCCTAATTTTTGGGCTGCAAATTCCAAAATCTCTTGGGTTTGTTGCAACATTTCTTTTGAAACTTGACCAGTTTCATCTACCATTTCAATATACATGTGCTTCTCGTTTCTCTTTACTTGGCTTTATTATACCACATTTCCATGATTTTATTCTACCTTTTTGATATAATACTATGGAATACAATCACAAGGAGAGAACGATGTCATTTGACGGATTTTTTTTACACCACATGGTTGAGGAATTGCGAAGAGCGTTAGTGAACGGTCGCATCCAGAAGATCAATCAGCCTTTTGAACAAGAGTTGGTCTTGCAAATCCGTAGCAATCGCCAAAGTCATCGCCTGCTCCTTTCTGCCCATCCAGTTTTTGGACGCATTCAGCTGACCCAAACGACTTTTGAAAATCCAGCCCAACCTTCCACCTTTATCATGGTTTTGAGAAAATATTTGCAGGGTGCCCTGATTGAGTCGATTGAGCAAGTGGAAAATGACCGTATTGTGGAAATGACAGTTTCCAATAAAAACGAGATTGGAGACCATATTCAGGCTACCTTGATTATCGAAATCATGGGGAAACACAGTAATATTCTACTGGTTGATAAGAGCAGTCATAAAATTCTCGAAGTCATTAAACACGTCGGCTTTTCACAAAATAGCTACCGTACCTTGCTTCCTGGATCGACCTATATCGCTCCGCCAAGTACGGAATCTCTCAATCCTTTTACTATCAAGGATGAAAAGCTCTTTGAAATCCTACAAACACAGGAAACGACAGCTAAAAACCTTCAAAGCCTCTTTCAAGGTCTGGGACGTGATACGGCAAATGAATTGGAAAACATTCTGGTTAGTGATAAACTATCTACTTTCCGTAACTTTTTCAATCAAGAAACCAAGCCATGCTTGACTGAGACTTCCTTCAGTCCAATTCCTTTTGCAAATCAGGTGGGAGAGCCTTTTGCCAGTCTTTCTGATTTGCTGGACACCTACTATAAGGACAAGGCTGAGCGTGACCGTGTCAAACAACAAGCCAGTGAACTGATTCGTCGTGTTGAAAATGAACTTCAGAAAAACCGCCACAAACTCAAAAAACAGGAAAAAGAGTTACTGGCGACAGATAATGCTGAAGAATTTCGCCAAAAAGGAGAATTACTGACAACCTTCCTCTACCAAGTGCCTAACGACCAAGACCAGGTTATCCTAGACAACTACTACACCAACCAACCTATCACAATAGCTCTTGATAAGGCCTTGACTCCCAACCAGAATGCCCAACGCTATTTCAAACGTTACCAAAAACTCAAAGAAGCTGTCAAATACTTGACTGATCTGATTGAGGAAACCAAGGCAACCATTCTCTATCTGGAAAGTGTGGAAACTGTTCTCAACCAAGCTGGGTTGGAAGAAATCGCTGAAATCCGTGAAGAATTAATCCAAACTGGCTTTATCCGCAGAAGACAGCGGGAGAAAATCCAGAAACGCAAAAAACCAGAACAATATCTAGCAAGCGATGGCAAAACCATCATCTATGTCGGCCGCAACAACCTACAAAACGAGGAGCTAACCTTTAAAATTGCCCGCAAGGAGGAACTTTGGTTCCATGCCAAGGATATTCCTGGAAGCCATGTTGTCATCTCAGGCAATCTTGACCCATCTGATGAAGTCAAAACAGACGCGGCAGAACTGGCCGCCTACTTCTCTCAAGGTCGCCTGTCAAATCTGGTGCAGGTAGATATGATTGAAGTCAAGAAACTCAACAAACCAACTGGCGGAAAACCAGGCTTTGTCACTTACACAGGACAAAAGACCCTCCGTGTCACACCAGATCCAGAAAAAATCGCATCCATGAAAAAATCCTGATTTTACTTGAAATCAGGATTTTTAACTTATACTCAAATAATATTCATACTCAATGAAAATCAAAGAGCAAACTAGGAAGCTAGCCGCAGGCTGCTCAAAGCACTGCTTTTAGGTTGTAGATAAGACTGACAAAGTCAGCTCAAAACACTGTTTTGAGGTTGCAGATAGAACTGACAAAGTCAGTAACCATATATAATCCAAGGCAACTCTGACGTGGTTTAAAGAGATTTTCGAAGAAGAGTATCAATTATAGGATCAATCTTTGCCACCTAGCTTCTCGTTGATTTTCATCATCACACTAGCAATTTTTTCGCCCCAATAAGGGTCTGATGCATATTGCACATTCATACCTGACGCCTTGTTGCCAAGGAAAGTTCTGCCCCTATCGATATAATTTTCCTTAATCCACTTGGTTGCACCTAAAATTCCCTTATCCACATCATCAAATGTTTTAGCAGAAAGGTAAGGTGTCGTATCATAGGCTGTAATGCCAAAGAAATTGTTCTTATCTTTGGCAATCTTGCTACGTCCCCAGTCGCTTTCTAAGGCGCTATGAGCAAGGAGGTAGAGGGCATTGATATGGTAATGTTCTTCGGCTTCCTTAAAGGTAGCTCCCTTATTTTCCAAGAGGCTGTTATCAATATTTAACAAACTAAATACCTTATCCAAATCCTCAGCACTGTAATTTGTAGCCTCTGTCAAATCTTTGAAAAGGAAGGGATTTTCAAGGTTAAAATCATCAAAATGCAGTCCATCTGCCGAATAATATTTCTTACCTACTTCCATATCAGAAAGATGAGAAGCTACTGGAATGCTAGCATTCTGAGCTACATAGTGATAAAAACGGTGTCCATCACTCTCATAATAAGGGATAAAATCCTTACTAGTATCTAGCGCTTGTAAATCTTCTGTTTTCATGTAGCCTGACAAACCAGAAATAATAATAGCTAGGCGCTTGTCATCACTTTTTCTATCCTTATCTAGCCAGACAACACTACCTTGCGATATATAGGAGAGTTTTTCACCATCTGCATTATAGACATTTGCTGTGACAGGCACTACTTGATAATAAGCAGCATTTTCGTTTGTTGCTTTTTCTACAAGCCACTTTCCATCGCTTCCTAGCTGATGACCATCAATAATCTCGTTTTTTGCCATGTAACCGCCAGATTTGAAGTAATACCAGGCTTGACTTTTAGCATCGTATACCCATTCTTTCTCAGCCATTTTGCCATCAGATTTTAGATAAAACCATGACTCCTTATCCAAAATCCATTCATTGGCTGCCATATAGCCACCAGATTTTAGATAATAATAATAATGGCCATTTTCGAAAATCCATTCTTTATCAGCATGATTTCCATTTTCTTTGATATAAAACCAAGATTGGTATTGTTTGTCAAAAAGCCAACCTTGCTGTACTTTTGCCCCACTAGCATTCACATAAGCCTGCTCAATCCACTGACTAGTCAGCAAATAACCACCAGATTTGAAATAATAGTCTTTCCCTTTGATTTGGAGCCATTCTTTCTCTGCGTGTTGTCCATCTGCTTTGATATAAAACCAAGCGTCGTATTGAGAATCATAGACCCATTCTTCTATTACCTTGGCACCTGATGCACCGACATAGGAAGCTCCTAGCCAAGCGTTTCTTTTCATCTTTCCATTTTGGTCAAGATAATAGAAGGCTCCCTTATCTTCTACCCATTCTGATTTGGCCATATAACCCCCAGATTTGAGGTAAAAATAGTCGTCACCTTGTTTCAGCCATTCATTTTCAGCATAGTTGGTATCTTCTTTTATATAAAACCAAGATTGATAGTGAGCATCAAAAATCCACTCATTCGCTGCTGGACTACCATCAGCTTTTAGGTATTGTTTTCCTTGCCAAGTACCATCGCTGGCCAGTGCTCCTTCTGGTCTGGCTAAGAAAAATAGCAAAGCTAAAAAAACAAATCTCAATTTCTTCATAAACTTTCTTCCTCTGTTCTTTCCATTTTATTGTATCAAAATTCTCTATAATCAATATTACAAACTGATGAAAAATCAAGAACAGATTGATTGCAGTTTATCTCAGAGACTCTTTTACTTCCTTGCGGAGATTTTCCAGACTACTAATGCCGTACTTGTCCATAACCTTTGGTAGATTTTCGATGATATCAGGACAGGCATATGGATTGGTAAAGTTGGCTGTTCCAACTCCGATAGCAGAGGCTCCAGCCAGATACATTTCTAGGGCAGCTTCTGCCGAATCCACTCCTCCCATTCCAATGATAGGTAGGTCTGTTGTTTGGGCTACTTGACGGATGAGTTTGAGGGCTACTGGAAAGACTGCTGGACCAGACATTCCACCTGTTCCATTTGCCAAGATTGGTTTTCTAGTTTTGAGGTCAAAGCGCATACCAACTAGAGTATTGATCATGGTCAAGCCACTTGCTCCCGCATCTTCTGCAGCTTTTGCGACTGTGACGATATCCGTCACACTAGGAGTTAGTTTGACATAAACTGGCACATCAGAGGCTTCCACAGCTGCTTTCACCACATCATAAGCTAAATCTGGGTCTTGACCAATCAAAAGTCCATGATTACAGTGGTCAACATTGGGGCAAGAAATATTGAGCTCGATTGCTTTCACATTAGCTGCCTTGGAAATCCCATGAGAAACAGCTGCATATTCTTGTTTTGAAAAACCAGCTACATTGGCGATAATAGGAAGATTTGGATATTCTCTTTCCAGCCAAGGTAGCTTTTCAGCCAAAACAACTTCCAAACCAGGATTTTGTAAGCCAATTGCATTGAGCATGCCAGCAGGTGTTTCTGCCACCCTTGGAGTTGGATTTCCAAAACGGGCTTCAAGAGTTGTCGCCTTGATCATAATAGAACCTAAAAGGTCTAAATCATAGTACTTGGCATACTCCTGGCCAAAACCAAAACAGCCTGATGCTGGAATGATTGGATTTTTCAAATCCAAACCAGGTAGAGAAACTTGTAAACGATTTGTAGTCATGATTTTCTCCTTATAATACAACTGTTCCTGTGCGGAAAACAGGACCATCTTCACAGACGCGTTGGCTGACCGTCTCGCTTTCTGGCACTTTTAGGACACAGGCATAGCAAGCCCCCATCCCACAAGCCATACGAGATTCCAGAGATAGATAGGCTCTTGGGTGGTCATAAAAGTTTTGATTGATATACTTCATCATGCCAGGCGCCCCACATGAATAAACAGCATCAAACTGACTGTCTAAGTCATTGATGACAACAGACACATTTCCTTTAATGCCATATGAACCATCATCTGTCGTTACAAAAACCTGACCATATTGGGCCAATTCCTTTTCAAGGATAACAGCATCCTTGTTAGCAAAACCAAGGACTGTCACTACTTTCACACCACGCGCATGTAATTCTTTGGCCACCTCAAGCAAAGGAGGTACACCAATCCCACCTCCAACTAAGAGAACCTGGCTCTGCTCATCTAGGTCAGACAAGTCAAAACCATTTCCCTGAGGACCCATCACATCAAGAGTATCTCCCTGACTTAAGGTTGAAAAAATAGCTGTCCCAGTTCCCTCAATCCGATAAATAAGATGACACTGCTTATTTGCCTTATCAATAGACGAAATTGAAATAGGGCGACGCAAAAGATGGGCATCATCAGGCACACGAAGATGAAGAAATTGGCCTGCTCGCATAGCCTCAACCATTTCCCCTTCTAGGACTAATTCAAAGATTGCTGGTGCAATTTCCTCTTGTGCAACCACCTTCATAGTTTCCAATCGAATCGCACCCAAACGTTTCTTACATGTGGGATTCATGATTTTTCCTCCTTAAATTTTAAGGGGACCAGACAAAGAAAAGACCTTGCTAGTGCAAGGCCTCAGTTAAAATCGTACAACACAAGAGAGCACACTCAAAAAGTCTCCTCTAGAAAATTGCACTATTCTTTTATCTGACACCTTGTGAGTCTCTCTGGACTCCCCTTAAAGGTTAAATTTTTATTAGTATACTCTTTCAACCAAAAAAAGTCAAGTAGAAAACGAACATTCTACTTGACTTCACGAGATTATTTTTCACGAATGACTTCGACCTTGTAGCCATCAGGGTCTTTGACAAAGTAATAGTTAGGTGCAGTTCCTGGTAAACCATTTGGCTCAGTAACTTCATATCCTTTGGCACTATGCTCTTGATGAAGCGCCTCAAGATCAGGTGTACTTAGGGCGATATGGGCAAATCCATCTCCAACCACATAAGGACCATGATCGTAGTTATAAGTCAACTCCAACTCATAGTCGTCACCCTCAAGACCTAGATAGACAATCGTGAAGGCATGGTCTGGAAAATCTCTGCGACGCAATTCTTTAAAACCAAAAGCATCTTGATAAAATGAGATTGATTTTTCAAGATTTTCTACTCGCAAGCAAGTGTGTAGCATTTTTGAAGCCATATTTTTCTCCTTTACTTTTAAAAAGACTGGGACAATCCTGTTCCAGTCTTATCAGTTATTATTTACCAAGTTTTGCTTTCGCTGCATCTGCAAGAGCTGTGAAAGCTGCTGCATCATTAACAGCCAAGTCAGCAAGCATTTTACGGTTAACTTCGATCTCAGCCAATTTCAAACCATGCATCAATTGTGAGTATGAAAGTCCGTTCATACGAGCTGCCGCGTTGATACGAGTGATCCACAATTTGCGGAAGTCACGTTTTTTCTGACGACGGTCACGGTATGCATAGTAGTAAGAGTTCATTACTTGTTCTTTTGCAGTACGGAACAAGATGTGTTTAGCTCCATAGTAACCTTTTGCTAATTTAAGAATACGTTTACGACGTTTGCGTGATACAACGCCACCTTTAACACGTGCCATGTTTTATTTCCTCCAAATATTTCCTAGAATTGTTTACTTACAGTCAAGCTATTATTTCAAGCGAGTAAGCATTGCTTTGATACGTTTGTAATCTCCTGAATGCACCATAGATGCTTTACGAAGATGACGACGTTGTTTCTTAGTTTTTCCGTGGAAACGGTGAGAAGTGTAAGCACGGAAACGTTTAAGTCCACCAGAACCTGTACGTTTGAAACGTTTAGCTGATGCGCGGTGTGTTTTTTGTTTTGGCATGATTTTTTCTCCTTTATTTAACTTTCTGACAATTATTTTTTGTCAGTCGCTGGCGCCAATTGCATGAACATTTGACGTCCATCCATTTTAGCACGTTGTTCGATGATTGCAATATCTTGAGTTGCTTCAGCAAACTCGGCTAAAACTTTTGCACCAATCTCTTTATGGGTAATCATACGACCCTTAAAGCGAATAGATACCTTAACTTTATTTCCTTTTTCAAGGAATTTGCGTGCATTGCGAAGTTTTGTATCAAAGTCACCCTTGTCAATAGTTGGACTTAGACGAACTTCTTTCACAGTAACAACACTTTGTTTTTTACGTTGTTCTTTTTGCTTCTTCTGGTACTCAAATTTGAACTTACCGTAGTCCATAATTTTTGCAACAGGCGGTTTGGCTTGGGGTTGAATCAATACTAGGTCAACATTAGCGTTATCAGCCAAAGCTTGCGCTTCACTGAGTGGCTTGATGCCTAGCTGTTCTCCTTCAAGACCAATCAAGCGAACTTCACGTACACGAATCTCATCATTGATGAATAAGTCTTGCTTTGCTATGGTTTTCACCTCTTTTGTTTTATTAGAGAAAAACAATAGCGGACTCGTAAATATACAAGCCCGCACGTTATGATAGCGTTTCTTAGAAACTTTTCATCCGTAGGGCCAGGCAACTTAATGTCACAAGGCGAGAAGCTCTCACTTCTGCTTTTCTCAACTTTTATATGATACCAAGTTTTCTAGCCCTTGTCAAGATAAAAAGTTATTTTTTTGAAAAGTTTCTGCTCATTAACCAACCGTTTCGATTTTCCAACTATTCCACCCCTTAAAGCGTATAGCTCCTTGCTCGTCAATTCGATACACTTTGCTATTGATACCTTCCAGTCGGGTCAAGGTTTCCTGATGGGGGAGTTTCGTTCGATTATTCTTTCCAACTGAGATGAGAGTGATTTCTGGTCTGAGTTTTTCTAAAAAGGATGAACTTGATGACTTTTTAGAGCCATGTTGGCCAGCTTTCAAGACATCAACCTCTAAGTCAGGATATTGCTTCAGAAGATCCTTCTCTCCTTTCTCCTCCAAATTTCCTGTGAAGAGAAAGTACTTATCCAAAAGTTTCCCATACAGAACCAGGGAATCTTCATGTTCTCCATCTCCAATTTTCCTTGGAGATAGGACTTCTAATTGCCTTCCGAAAATTGCCAAGTGTTCCCCCACTGACACACTACGCACCTTAGTTCGAGTCGCCTGTAGTTCCGCTACAAATTCCTTCTGTTTCAGACTGCCTTTTGATACTAAAATCTCCCCTACATGGAATACCTTAGTCACCTCCAA
Organism: Streptococcus bovismuti; assembly: GCF_042436615.2. Taxonomy (GTDB): domain Bacteria; phylum Bacillota; class Bacilli; order Lactobacillales; family Streptococcaceae; genus Streptococcus. Next base: position 509,467 of record NZ_JBHMFR020000001.1, read on the forward strand.
TAAATCTCCAACATGCTCCTTGTCTGTGTTAGTCAAAATTAGCTGGTCAATCTTGGCTACTCCTCGACTTTTAAGATAGGGGATCAAGGTTCTCTGGGCATTGCTGGTCGTCACCTTTTCTTGCCATTTTTCGATTTTCTTATCAGATTCTGCCTTGCCACCAACATCTATGAGAATGGTTTTCCCAGTTACATCCCGTAGGAAAATGCTTTCGCCTTGCCCCACATCCAGCATGGTAATTTCATTTTCAAGTGGATGCTTGGTAAAGAAAAAGAGACCTGTAACCAATAAGCTCAATACTATTAGCCTTTTAATGTTTTTCCTCAAATCATAGACTAAAGCCAGTGAAATTAACAATAGGATTAAAAGCCATGCATTGGGTTGTCCAAAGACAAGTGGTCTACTTGCCACCTGTGATACCAAGCGAATAATGCCCTCCAACCATTCAAAAATAAAATTCAGCTGAATGACTGGATAGAGAAAGGAAAGGGCAAATAAGATAGACAAGAGCGGTAAGAAGATCAAATCAAATAGAAAGGAAAAGACAAAGGTCAAAAGGATGGACCAAGGTTGAAATTCCGCAAAATAGAAGGACAGAATGGGCAATATGCCCAAGGAGATGACTAGACTTTCTCTAGCAACAGTCTTGAGCCCCTCCCCTTCTTTGCTGGTCATGGTCAAGATAAAAGCATAAGCACAGGACAAAACTCCTCCTGCTGTCAAGAAAAAGTTTGGCATGACAATAAAGAGGACAAGCACCGTCAAGGCAAAATTATCCAAGCTCTTAACACCATGTTGGGCCAGTAATTTTTGCAAAAGACTGCGAATGACCGAGGCTGAAAATCCTGTCAGGCCTGCATAGATAAGGGAAAAAGGATAGGTCAGCCATTTCAACTTTTCTTGGGTCAAGCCCAATCGCAAGAGTAGTTTCTTAAAGCCATCCATGAAAAATCCTACCTGCATGCCCGACAAGGCAAAGAGGTGGATAATTCCTAGACTAGAATAAAGCTCATTCATCTCCTCAAAGTCTGTATCCAGATGTCCTAATAGAAGTCCCGTCATGTAATTGCGCATAGGATCTGGAAAATGCGCCTTAATCCAAACTACAGCCTTTCGACGTAAACTGGACAGGTTTTCACCTATATCCCAACTGCCAACCTTTTGAAGTGACTGGATTTTTTTGATATTGAGAGTCTGGTAAATTCCCTGAGTCTTCAGATAGGCTTGATAGTTAAATCCACCAAAATTCCTCTGCCCCTCTGGCTCCGAAAGTTTTCCTTCTAGTTCTATCTCATGAAGGTCTGTTAAGGCTTGAAATTGCTCTTTTTCATTCTCGGACTGGAGTTTATAATAGACTTGAAAAATGCGTCCATCAGACTTGCCACGAAAGGATAGACTATCACCATTAACTTTGATGGTATCTGGTAAAATCCGTACCCTTTCAACAGAATCCGCCAAATTTTGACTAGCTTGACTCTGTTGCCAATTTTGAAACAGGAACCAGAATCCAAAGACTCCACAAAGCACTAGAACTTTACCTGCTAATTTCCAAGGAAATTGGATAAAGAAACAGATTAGCAGAAAAACGAAGCCCAATAAAGCAAGATAGGATGCTGAGAAAATAGCGTAATAAAGCCAAAGCAATAGAAAACTCAGATAGATTAGGGGAAGGGGGATGTTCTTAATCCACTGTAACATAGTCTTTTAACTTTTCTATGGTCTTAGCACCAATGCCAGAGACCTTCTTGAGCTCGTCTACTGACTTGAACTTGCCATTTGCTTCGCGATGGTCGATAATATCCTGGGCTCGTTTTCCTCCCAACCCCTTGACCTGCTTGAGCTCTTCCAGACTGGCCTTGTTGAGATTGACCTTCTTTTCCTTGCTTGTTGAAGAAGTCGCTCCAGAACCTGACTGTTGACTAGCTTCTTCTCCCTTAGTTGGAACGTAAACCAGGGTCTCATCACTAACTTTCTGAGCTAGATTGAGCGACTTGCTATCTGCTTGCTCTGTCAAGCCACCAGCCTTCTGAACGGCATCATTGACCCGACTACCAACTGGCAAGTCATAAATACCCGGCGATTTAACAGCTCCTTTTACATCTACTGTGATTAGATTTTGTTCAAGAGATTCCTCATTTTCTTCCTTCCTCACTTCCTTTTCGGATACCGAATCCTTGGAAACAGCTGCAACTTCTGCATGCAAATTCGTTTCCTTGACAGGTGTTTGTTGAGCTGGCTTTAGCAGGAAAAATCCGCCAACAACCAAGCCTAGACTAGTACAGATGACTATGATTTTATACTCTTTTATTTTCTCGATAATTGCTTCCATATTTTCTCCTCTCTTAGATTATTCGTAAGAGAAAGAAAAAACAGTCGAAAATTTCTTTTCAACTGCTTATTTATTTGCAAAATAGTCTTCCCTGGTCAAGACATAATGAACTCTTGTCACGATTCGGCCTTCTTCATGCTGATCCATACAAGCATAAGCTTCTTCGTGGGAAAAACGCATTTCTGATTTCTCCATGACCTTTCCTGATGCAGGATTGTCCTTATCGTGAAGGGCAGTCAACTTATTCATCCCTATCTTCTCAAAAGCCAGCTCAATCACGGCTCGATTGGCTTCTGTCGTCAATCCTTGATTCCAATACTTTTTATTGATAATGTAGCCAATAGCCGCCTTCTTAAGAGCAGGATCAATCTTGTGCAAATCAATGGTTCCGATAAATTTACCATTACTTTTTAGTTCTATTCCCCAGCGTCCCAATGGATTGGCCAAGTAGAACTGAGCAATATTATTTTTGGTTTCTTCCAAGCTTTGATTGGTTGGAAAAGTGTAGCGCGTATTTTCTCTGTCCGAGGCATACTCAAACATTTCTTCCGCATCATCCAAGGTTACAGGTCTAAGCAATAAACGCTCTGTCTCCACTATTGGATACTGAGCTAGTTTTAAAAAGATTGATTCCATACGTTTCTACCATTTAAAAGTATTTTCTACCAGTCTAGCATAAAAAAGAATTGATAACAAGTTTCTCTTGCTTTTTAAAGCGGTTTCATATAGAATAAAATCATCACCTTATTTTATAGATAATTGTGATAAATCATTTACAACCCGTCAATAGAAAGGGAGTTTTTCTCTATGTTAATCGGAATTCCAAAAGAAATTAAGAATAATGAAAATCGTGTTGCCCTCACACCTGCTGGTGTCCATAGCTTAGTTGGTCGTGGTCATCGCATCCTTATCGAAACAAATGCTGGTATCGGTTCTGGCTTTACTGATGCTGACTATCAAAAGCAAGGAGCTGAGATTGTTTCTACTGCTGCTGAAGCCTGGTCGGCCGAGTTGGTCGTCAAAGTAAAAGAACCACTAGCTTCTGAATATGGTTACTTACGTGACGACCTGTTTCTCTTCACCTACTTGCACATGGCCGCAGCGCCTGAATTAGCAGATGCTATGTTAGCAGCAAAAACAACAGGGATTGCCTATGAAACTGTCCATGATTCCCAAGGCCAGTTACCACTCCTCGTTCCTATGAGTGAGGTTGCAGGCAGTATGGCAGTCCAAATCGGAGCTCACTTCCTAACTAAGCAAGCAGGAGGTTCTGGCGTCCTACTGGGTGGTGTACCGGGTGTACCTAAAGGAAAAGTAACCATCATCGGTGGTGGTGTCGTAGGGACCCATGCTGCCCGAATTGCGCTTGGTCTTGGTGCTCAAGTGACTATTTTAGATATCAGTGCGAAACGTCTTTCAGTACTTGAAGATGTCTTTGGCCATCAAATTCAAACTCTTATGTCCAATTCATTCAACATCGAATCAAGTGTCAGAGATGCGGATGTGGTGATCGGAGCGGTTCTCATCCCAGGTGCCAAGGCACCAAAACTGGTCACAGATGAGATGGTCAAGCAAATGCGTCCAGGATCAGTCATCGTTGACGTTGCCGTTGACCAAGGTGGCGTTATCGAGACAGCTGACCGTGTGACAACGCACGATGAACCTGTATATGAAAAACATGGTGTGCTCCACTATGCCGTTGCCAACATCCCTGGTGCGGTTGCTCGTACTTCAACCATTGCCCTAACCAATGTCACTCTTCCTTATATCGAATCTTTGGCTGGCAAAGGCTTCTCACAAGCAATCTCTGAAGATGAGGGCTTGCGCCAAGGTGTTACCACTTATCAAGGTTACTTAACCAGTCTTCCAGTAGCCCAAGGTCTCGATAAAAAATATACTCCAATTGACGAACTAATCTAAAAAAATCTAATTAGCAGATAAAAGAAAGAGCAAGTCCACCTGACCTGCTCTTTTATACTATTCTGTTTCTTCTTGGCTTTCTTCACGCTCTTCATTTTTAATTGGAGCTGGTTCATAAGCTCGGATAATCTGAGCGACAACAGGATGGCGAACCACATCCTTAGCTGAAAAATGAACAAAGTCAATCTGATGGATGTTCTTGAGTTTTTCTTGGGCATCAATCAAACCTGACTTGACATTACGTGGCAGGTCAATCTGACTGCTATCTCCATTGACAATCATCTTAGAATTAAAGCCTAAACGAGTCAAAAACATCTTCATCTGCATGATGGTCGTATTTTGCGCCTCATCGAGAATGACAAAGGCATCATCCAAGGTCCGTCCACGCATATAGGCAAGAGGCGCAATTTCTATAATTTCACGCTCCATAAGACGAGTCGTTTGGTCTTTTCCCAGAATCTGATACAAGGCATCATAAACAGGTCGAAGGTAAGGATCTACCTTCTCTTTAAGATCACCCGGAAGAAAACCTAGACTCTCTCCTGCTTCCACCGCTGGGCGTGTCAGGATAATTCGTTTGACTTGCCCACGTTTAAGGGCAGTCACTGCCAAGGTCACTGCAAGGAAGGTCTTCCCTGTCCCTGCTGGCCCAATTCCAAAGGTCACATCGTGCTGTTTGACACTATCCACATAAAGCTTTTGACCTAGAGTTTTGACACGAATAGGCTTCCCTGTATTATCCTTGATGATTTCTTCTTCGTAAAGGGCGACAAACTTGTCAATTTCATCGTTTTTGACCATACTAATTGCAGTCACCACATCTGGCGTGCCAACTGTCATCCCACGATTTACCAAGACCATCAAAGCCTGAATAACCTGACGGGCTTCCTCACAGGCAGTCTCTTCTCCCAAAACCTGCACAATCTCCGTACGAGCATGAATCACCACATCAAGCTCTTCTTCCATCAAACGAAGATGGCGTTCATTGGAACCAAAAAGATGAAACAAGTCATCTGGATGACTCAGTTGAATGTCTATTGAATGTTCCTTCAAATAAAGAACCTCTCTAATCCTTTTATTTCTTTTTATTATAGCAAAGGGATGGAGAAATTACTAGCCCAAACCCAGTGAATCATGCTAGTGTTCTAAGTATTCTTGCCAGATAGCGTCAAAGTCTCCTAGGTTAAAAGAGAAACTAGCATGCTCCTCCAAAAAGCGACTGACCTCATCAAAATCATCTGTGTGTTTTGGAAAGGCTGATTCTTCAAATGCTAGGTCTGCCAAGATAGCCTTGGGACTATTGCTTTTAGGATTGCGCTCAGTCATGAGCCAAGTGTAAAATGATTTTCTCATATATCTCCCTAAATCAACTCTGTCCCAAACTGGTCTTGTTTGATTTTACCAGCCTTCATCAAGCCACCGAGTGCTTTCTTGAACTGACCTTTAGAAATACCAAAGGTTGCCTTGATATCCTCAGGGGATGACTTATCATTCAAGGTCATAAAACCGCCATTGCTTTCCAAGTAAGTCAAAATCATCTGAGCATCATTTTCCAACATTTCAAAAGAACGTGGTTTGAGGGAAAGGTTCAAGGTACGGTCCACTTCACGGAAACCAATAACACGCGCATCCAACACTTGCCCCAAACGTGGTTCTGCATATCGCTCGCTAGGATGGATAAAACCAAGCATGTTATTTTCTGGCAGGTAAACAAAAGTTCCTGACAACTTGAGGCGGTATACAATGGCTGGCCAGTTTTGATTCTGCATGTTGTTGTAGGCAGGACGAGCCAGACGTTGGAAGTCTTCTTGATAAGCCAAGAGTCCCCAGATACGGTCTTTCTTGTCCACTTCAAGACGGATGTAGAGTTGGTCACCCTTCTTAGGCCATAGTTCCTTAAGTTCAGGGAGAATATCTAGCGATACTACGACTTCCTTGTCAGGAAGTCCTGTATCCACAAAGACACCCAAGTCTTTACGAACTTCCGTTACAGTTCCCCAACCAAATTGGTCCTGAGTGGCAGTCACTTCTAGAGTGGTCAGACGGAGTTTTTGCTTCATATCCGTGTAGGCAAAACCTTTGACCGTATCCCCTACTGTATGTTGACCTTCTTCCTTGGCAAGAGCATAGGTTTGACCATCCTTTTGCACAAAGTAAAAACGGTCGTTTTCATCGATAATCAGTCCAACGATAAAACTAGCAAGATTTGTATTCATATTTCCTTCTTTCGAATAAAACTCAGCCAGCAATGCCAACTGAGTTTCTCTGTTTATTTTTAGACTTCCAAGAGTTCTTTCTCTTTGTTGGCAGTCATGTCGTCGATGTGTTTAACAGCATCATCTGTTACTTTTTGAATGTCTTTTTCAAGAGTCTTCAATTCATCTTCAGTGATTTCTTTTGCTTTTTCTTGTTTCTTAGCTTCGTCCATAGCATCGCGACGGATATTGCGGACAGCCACTTTAGCATTTTCGCCGACCTTCTTCACTTCTTTAGCAAGGTCGCGACGAGTTTCTTCTGTAAGAGCTGGAATCACCAAGCGAATCACAGAACCATCATTAGCAGGTGTGATACCAAGATCAGAAGCGTTCAAAGCACGTTCGATGTCTTTCAATGAAGACTTGTCAAATGGTGTTACTAACAAAACACGCGCTTCTGGAATCGTAATTGAAGCGATTTGATTAAGAGGAGTTTCTACTCCATAGTATTCTACATGTACACGGTCAAGCAAGCTTGCATTGGCACGACCTGCACGGATACCACCAAATTCACGAGCAAGTGATTGGTGAGACTGGGTCATTCTCTCTTTAGCTTTTTCAATAATTGCGTTAGCCATATTCTTTCTTATTCCTTTTCTTCGATATTATTTGAAACTGTTGTTCCGATATTTTCACCAAATACGACACGTTTAATGTTGCCTGGTTGGTTCATATTGAAGACAACCAAGTCAATGTCGTTATCCATTGAGAGGGTTGAAGCAGTTGAGTCCATGATACGAAGACCTTTATTGATAACGTCACGATGGGTCAATTCTTCAAACTTAACGGCTGTTTTGTCCTTCTTAGGATCGGCATTGTAAACACCGTCGACGCCATTTTTAGCCATGAGGATGGCATCTGCTTCGATTTCAGCTGCACGAAGAGCCGCTGTTGTATCTGTTGAGAAGTATGGTGAACCAATTCCGGCACCAAAGATAACGATACGGCCTTTTTCAAGGTGACGAAGGGCACGTCCACGTACGTAAGGCTCTGCCACTTGTTGCATGGCAATAGCTGTTTGAACACGCGTATCGACACCAACTTGTTGCAATGAATCTGCCATCACAAGGGCATTCATAACAGTCCCAAGCATTCCTGTGTAATCTGCCTGAACGCGATCCATTCCTGCTTCTGCAGCAGGTTCTCCACGCCAGAGATTTCCTCCACCAATAACAAGAGCAATTTCGATACCTAAGCTATGAACTTCTTGGATCTCTTTTGCGATTGTTTGAACTGTTTGGATATCAATCCCTACGCCACGTTCACCGGCAAGGGCTTCACCTGATAACTTGATTAAAATACGTTTATACTTGGGATTCGCCATTTTCACTCTCCTTTTTTTATCCTACCTATTTTATCATAATTTCTAAGATTTTTATAGTATCATGAGCAATTCTTTCAAAAAAATTAGATCGTTAAAAATTCCTCTAAATCGTTAAGGGCACGCTCTGCAATTTTTTCATAACGAGCTTTTTTATCACGGATACGCTCGCCTTCCAACTCCTTGATAATCCCAAAATTGACATTCATTGGTTGGAAATGTTTGCTGTCTGCATGAGTGATGTAATGAGCCAGACTTCCAATCGCTGTGGTCTCTGGGAAGATAGCCTCACTTTCACCCTTGAAGAGTCGAGCGGCGTTAATACCTGCAACCAAGCCTGAAGCTGCTGACTCAACATAGCCTTCCACACCCGTCATCTGACCAGCAAAGAAGAGGTTTGGCTGTTTCTTAGAACGATAGGTTTGCTCAAGAAGATTTGGTGAATCCATGTAAGAATTGCGGTGCATAACACCATAACGAACAAACTCCGCATTTTCAAGACCTGGAATCATTTGGAAGACACGCTTTTGTTCTCCCCATTTGAGGTGGGTCTGGAAACCAACAATATTGTAGAGGCTACCAGCCGCATTGTCCTGACGCAGCTGAACCACCGCATAAGGTGTTTTAAATTCTCCATCACGAGGTCCTGTGTAGTCGTCCGGATACTCAAGACCCACTGGTTTCATAGGGCCATAAAGCATAGTTTTAATGCCACGCTTGGCCATGACTTCGATAGGCATACAGCCTTCAAAATACTTTTCTTTTTCGAAAGAATTAAGCGGAGCTTCTTCCGCGTTGACCAAGGCTTCATGGAAATCCATAAATTCTTGCTTGGTCATTGGAGCATTGAGATAGGCAGCTTCTCCCTTGTCATACCGAGACTTGAGATAGACCTTGCTCATATCGATAGTGTTAACATCGATAATAGGTGCTGCTGCATCGTAGAAATAGAAACCATCGCCGTCATTGAGAGCATGAATCTTTTCAGCCAAGGCATCACTGGTCAAAGGACCAGTCGCCACAACTGTGATAACATCAGTCGGCAACTCTGTAATTTCATCACGAACCACCTCAATCAAAGGGTGGTTGGCAACTTTTTCAGTCACCATCTGTGAGAAACCATCACGGTCCACCGCAAGCGCACCACCTGCAGGAACCCGTGTAGCCTCAGCAGATTCCAAAATAACAGAACCCAAGCGACGCATTTCTTCCTTGAGAAGCCCGACAGCATTTGTAAGAGCATCCCCACGAAGGGAATTAGAACAAACTAACTCAGCAAAATTGTCTGTTTTATGTTGAGGTGTTGACTTGACACCACGCATTTCATAAAGTTTAACTGGAATACCACGCTCTGCGATTTGGTAGGCTGCTTCAGAACCTGCCAAACCAGCACCGATAACATTGATATAAGATTGAGACACGACACTAATACCTCTTTGGGAGTGTGAAGACAAGTTTCACATTGAAAAAGCCAATCGGATTTACTTCGATTTCGAGTTTCTTGGTTCAGGCTGAAAAAGTCCACAGGACTTACTTCGATTTCGAGTTTCTTGGTTCAGGCTGAAAAAGTCCCCCGGACTTTTTCACTCCCACAAATCTTTCTAATTTTTTCTTCTACTAGTATAACAAAAAAAGGGAAGAAGGCAAACTTCCCTGTTTAGTCATTTTCTTCCCAGTCGTGGTAGGCAGCGTAGAGTTGACTCTTATTCCACTGGTAAAACTTAGCGACTTCCTTGATAGCTTGATTTTTCTTCATACCTTTCTGGATGCGGGCTTGGATTTCTGAGAACAAGTCTTCCTCGTCTTTTTCCTCCACATCCTGACTGGCACCTCCAACGATGAGAAGACATTCACCCTTGAGAGGCGTTTCAGAGATGCTTTCCAGCAATTCAGAGATCTTTCCTCGTTGGTATTCTTCATAGATTTTAGTCAATTCCCTAACCAAGACGACCGAGCGGTCACCATAAACTGCTAGCATATTTTCCAACGTATCTGCCACACGATGGGGCGATTCATAGAAAATCTGAGTTTCAGGATAGTCTTTTTTCAAGTCGAAAAATTGCTTTTGCTGACCTGATTTTCTCGGTAAAAAGCCGTAAAAGATATGTGGCTGTGGCGCTAAACCACTGGCAATCAAGGCAGAAATTCCTGCAGAGGCACCTGGAACAGTCACAACCGCAATTTCTTCCTCAATGGCTGCCTTTACCAAATCATGACCAGGGTCTGAGATGCTAGGCAAACCTGCATCAGAAACCTGAGCAATACTTTGCCCTGCTTTCAGGAAACCAATCAAATCAGGAATTTTTTCCTTGGCATTGTGCTCATGAAAACTGATTTGCTTGGTAGAAATGTCAAAATGCTTGAGCAATAGGCCTGTATTGCGCGTGTCCTCAGCAGCAATCCAGTCCACTTCTTTCAAGGTCTGAATAGCTCGAAAGGTCATATCATCTAGATTGCCAATCGGCGTTGCCACTAGGTACAGCTTGCCGTAGGGAGACTGCCCCTTAAAACTTTTTTGAATCTGCATGCCTACTCCCTGTATAACAACTCGTCACAGAACATACATTCCTCGTCCTGCTCTCGACGTTGTCCATAAAAATCATTACATACGTGAAAACCATCTTTATAAATTCGACGGACACTTTCACGAACATGCTTAGCCTTGACAGGAGCGTCTGCTTCCACCTCACCCAAGCGTTCGCGCAACTTACTATTTTCCAAACGAAGAGCTGTATTTTCCTCTACCAGGCTCTTGAGATTTTTCTTGATGGCTTCCACATCGGCCAAGGTTACCAATAACTGTTGGGAAAAATCATCCAGCGCGTCAAATAATTCTTTTTTGTCCATAAAACAGCCCTTTCCTTTCTTTATCATTCATTTTTGAGTTTATATTTCTTTCAAGACCAGATATTCCATGGCATTTTGAAAGCTGACATTAGCTTGCCACATTTTTCTAGCTTCTAGCAAATCTTGTAGAATCACTCTTACTCTTGCTTGTAGGATATCTTGTCCACAGAGAACTTCAAGAATCCGTAAAACCTGATCTTGTTTTTCCTTGTCATCTGCCAAGTTGGCTAATTTAGCAACCTGCAGATAACTTTCTTTTTTCTTAGCTACTAACCAAGTCAGCAGGCGTTCACTTTCATCGACCAAGGTCCAAAAGCCTGCCTGATTAGCCAACTTTTCTGCTTCAGCTCGCGATTGACTAAACTGAGCTAGGAAAGTCGCTTTTTTCTTAACCAGTCCCATTTGTTCTAAGAGCAAGATGAGCTTCTCTTCTTGTTTTTTAAAGTGAAAAATTTGCGTCCGACTGCGGATTGTTGGTAAGATCTTTTCCTCATCGCTGGTCAAGAAGAAAATATAAACCTCACTCTGGGGTTCTTCGATGACCTTGAGCAGAGAATTGGCTGCATTAGGATGCATTTTCTCAGCTTGCTCGATAATAAAGACCTGTTGTTGGCTTTCAATCCCTGCTTGAGAAAACTGCCCCACCAATTCTCGAATCCGTTCTGTCTTGATGACCTGATTGACTGGCTTAATCAAAGTCACATCGGGAAACTCTTCTTGTTCAATCAGCTTGCAATTTCGGCATTTCTCACATGGTAAAACGCCTACCTTATCCGTACAAAAGAGGCTCTTAGCTAAAAATTGCGCCATTTCCAAGCTTCCAAAGAAACCTGAAAAGAGATAGGCATGATTGAGCTGGTCTTGTTCTAGGATACGGACAAAGCGGTCAAACTGGGCTGGTTGCCAAGCCTTTAGTTGATCTTGTTTCATTTAGCAAAGTCCATTCTCTCAAACAAAACTGCCTTGGTAGTTTCTACAACTTGCCCCAAAGGAAGACTGGCATCAATCTTGACAATGCGATTTCCTTCTTTGTCCAGAAGAGAAAGGTAGCCTTGACGAACTTTTTTATGCAAGTCCAACCCTTCTAAGTCCAAACGATTGACCTCACGATTGCTATTAGCAGCAATGCGAGCCAGTCCCTCTTCCACCTCGATGTCAAAATAGAGTGTCAAATCGGGTTTAAGGCCATCTGTCGCAAACTGATTGAGCCAATCAATGGCGTCAATATCCAAGCCACGACCAAATCCCTGATAGGCAACGGAACTATCGATGAAGCGGTCCATAATGACCAACTTGCCAGCTTCAAGTGCTGGAAGAACTTTTTCCACCAAGTGCTGTCTGCGACTAGCAATATAAAGAAGCAACTCTGTCTTCGCATCCATCTGAGTATGACTTGGGTCCAAAATTACTTCCCGAATCTTCTCTCCTATCAAGACACCTCCTGGTTCACGGGTCGTCAGCACCTCTACCCCTTTTTCCTCTAAAATTGGTAGCAGAGCCTCTAAAACACTGGTCTTTCCTGCCCCCTCTGGTCCCTCAAGAGAGACTAAAAATCCTTTTGACATGTCTAACTCATTTCTTTTTTACTACTTCTATTCTATCAAAAAAATAGGGGTTTGTGACAATCTTTTTGCTTCTCATTTCAACCACCATAAAAGAGGCAGACAAAACTACCTCTTATTTACCTAGTTCTTGTGTTCGTTTGTAGGCTTGACCAACTGCATCCATGACTGTTCCTCGAAAAGCATGCGCTTCTAGGCTTGCTACACCAGCGATAGTCGAACCACCTGGGCTACAGACTTGGTCTTTCAAGACCCCAGGATGTTGCTGACTTTCAAGGACCAATTGCCCAGCTCCTACCACGGTTTGAGCTGCCATTTTTAAAGCTGTTTCCCGTGGCAATCCTGTCTGAACACCTGCATCTGCCAAGGCCTCAATAAAGAGATAGACAAAAGCCGGCCCACAGCCTGCAAGACCTGTCGCCGCGTCGATTAAGCCTTCTCCTAGTTCAACCAAGAGACCAGCCTTAGTTAAAAGCTGACAAAAGAGATCACTGTCCTCAACCCTGCAATTAGGAGACAAGGCATAGCTAATCACTCCTTGACCGATAGAAGCAGGAGTATTTGGCATCATACGAATAATTCTGTGTTGATTTGGGATAAGACTTGCTAGTTTTTCTAAAGTCAATCCAGCTGCCATGGAAATCAAAAGAAGACTTTCTCTTTTTTCAAGGATGGTCTGGTATTGAGAAAGCAGTTCAGAAAACTGAGCAGGCTTAACTCCTAGAAAAATCACATCTGCTTCTGCGAAGATTTCGTCATTGCTAGAAGCCTGACCGCCAAAGTCGGCGATGAAAGCATCCACCTTGGCTTGACTACGATTGGCAAGGAGAAGGTCATCACCCGTCTTGGCCTGCAAAACAGCCTTGGCCAAACTAGCACCCATATTCCCCAAACCGATAAATCCAATCTTCATCTCTTACTCCCTTATCTGTCCGTCACCAGTAACCACATACTTGTAGCTAGTCAACTCCTTCAAGCCCATTGGACCACGCGCGTGCAGTTTCTGAGTAGAAATCCCCATTTCACAACCAAGACCAAATTGGCCTCCATCTGTGAAACGAGTTGAGGCATTGACATAAACCGCTGCTGAGTCCACTTGATCTGTAAAGTAAGCTGCAGCTTCAGCATTTTCCGTCACAATGGCATCCGAATGATGGGTACTGTGAGCTTCAATGTGGGCAACCGCTTCTTCTAAACTGCTCACAACCTTAACAGCTAGGACATAGTCTAAAAACTCAGTGTCAAAGTCTTGGGCCGCAGCTGCTTTACCTGAAACAAACTGACTCGCTTTCTCATCCAAGCGGAATTGAATTGGTTCCAGACCAGCTTCTTTTCGATCTGAAACCAGCACTTGCTCCAAGCGAGGAAGGAAGCTTGCTGCTTTGTCTTTATGAACAAGTAGAACCTCCATGGCATTGCAGACAGAAGGACGACTAGTTTTGGCATTGTTGATGATAGATAGAGCCTTATCTTCATCTGCGTCCTTATCGACATAAACATGAACAATCCCAGTTCCTGTCTCGATAACTGGTACGATAGCATTCTCAACCACGGCATTGATCAAGCCAGCCCCTCCACGAGGAATGAGAAGGTCTAGATAGCCCTTGGCCTTCATCATGGCATAGCTACTTTCACGGCTGGTATCTTCCACCAGTTGAATCACATCTGGGTGAATAGTAGTCGTTTCCAAGCCCTTCTTCAAGGCTGTGACAATGGCATGGGCAGTTTGATAGGCATCCTTCCCACTACGAAGAACAACCGCATTTCCACTCTTGAGAGCCAAAGCAACTGCGTCTGACGTCACATTTGGACGACTTTCATAGATAATACCGATAACACCCATAGCCACACGTTTTTTGGTGATAACCAAACCATTTTCAAGATGACTTGTTTCTAAAACTTCACCTATTGGATCTGGTAAGGCAACCACTTCACGAATCCCAGTTGCCATTGCTTCTATACGCCCTGCATCCAAATAAAGACGATCCAGCATCACATCTGAGATTTTACCCTTAGCAGCTTCCATATCGAGGGCATTGGCCGCTAAAATTTCCTCAGTAGCAGCCACTAAGTGATCAGCCATGGCTAGCAGAGCTTGGTTTTTCACGACTTCACTGGCTGTGTTGATTGATTTTTTAACAGCCTGTACCTGTTCAAATTGTTCTTGTGTACTTACCATAGTTTACCTCTAAAATTCTGTAAAGAGTAGTTGGATTTCAGGAGTAATGGAAATCCAATCGTCACGGTGAATCAAGACCCCCTTGGCTTTTTGAGAACGCAACATATCCTCCAAAGCAGATGCTCCAAATTGCACACGTCCTTTTCCAAGTGATTTTCCACTTTCCTTGTCAAATACTGTCACGATATCACCGTAAGAAAAGGATCCTTCTGCGTCAACAACACCAGATAAGAGAAGACTCTTTCCATGTTGAGAAAGAGCTTCTGCAGCCCCTTTATCAACCCAAATAGAACCTTGACTCTGAGCATAAAAGGCCAGCCATTGTTTCTGGGTACGAAGTCCCTTCTCTTGAGCAACAAAGTAGGAACCATCCTTGGTCTCCTCAGCTGCCTCAATCATGGCATCTGACTTCAAGGATGAGCAGATATAAACAGGAACTCCTGATTCTGTCGCAATAGTTGCAGCCTTGATTTTTGTTAGCATGCCCCCAGTTCCGTTTGAAGAACCTGCCCCACCGGCCATATCAATAATCTCACGATTGATAGTCTCGATTTTCTCCAAGCGTTTGGCTGTTGGATCTGAATTAGGATTTCCAGTATAAAGACCGTCTACGTCTGTCAGGAGGACCAAAAGGTCTGCTTGGACCATGGCCGCTACCTGTGCACTCAGAGTATCATTGTCGCCAACCTTGAGCTCATCAATGACGACACTATCATTCTCATTTATGATAGGAATCGCGCCACGGCTAAGTAGAACTGACAAAGCCTGATGGGCATTTTTATAACGGCGCTTATCCACAAAATCATCCTGAGTCAGTAAGATTTGTGCAGAAACGATTTGGCGCAAGAGAAGATTGGTCGTGTATTCTTCCAACAAAAGCCCTTGTCCTACCGCTGCTGAAGCCTGTTTATCAGCAATCTTAGTCGGACGCTTTTTAAATCCTAAGGCCCCAAAACCTGCAGCAATGGCACCTGACGACACCAAAATCAATTCATGACCAGCTTCGTGCAACATAGCCAATTGCTGGGTAATAGCCTTTACCTTACTACGTGATAAACTTCCATCCTCATTTGTCAGAGAAGAAGTCCCCACCTTAAAGACAATCCGTTTGTATTTCATAGTCTCACTCCGATTCTTCATATTTATCCATTATAACATGAATGGCAGGAAATAGAAAAGAGTTGATAGGAAAAAGAAGGCCCTAAAACCTTCTTTTTTACTGCTGTTCTGATTCCGATTTATTTGCACTTGTTTCAGTGCTTTGTGAAGTTGAAGAAGTCAAATCTTGACTAGTTGAAGAACTTGTAATACTTTCGTGTTGACTCGTTTCTTTATTTTCAAGATCTTTTTTCACTACTTCATTGGATTCTTTTATTTCTGAGTTACTTGTATCTCTAGTTGTAGCAGATTTCTCTACCGGAACATCCACTAACCAGGCACCACTTGAATCAACAGTATAGCCTTCTGGTGTCTTACCGTTCACAAGTAATTGACCATTTTCTTTCAAGAAGTACCATTTATCCTTGTCTTTAATCCAACCAACAGCTCGTGAACCGTCTTCCTTATAGAAATACCAATCATTTGCCTTTTTAAGCCAGCCTTGCTTCATAGCTCCTGATTCTTCTAGATAGTAATGATGACCAGAAACTTCTATCTCGCCTGTCTTCATGGTACCAGTAGAATCCATATAGTACCAGGTTTCTTTATCTTTTACCCAGCCCGTTTTCATTTCCCCTGATTGAGCAAAATAGTACCATTGTCCATCAATCTTACGCCATCCTGTTATCATATCCCCATCATTTGATAGATAATAGGTCTGACCGCCAGTATTAAGCCAACCAGTCTCCATCTGATTTTCTTTGTTGAAATAATACCAGCTTCCATTGATTTTCTTCCAATTTTTAGCAGATGCACCAGAGTCTGTCAAATAGAACCAACGATTGTTCCATTTTTTCCATTGATTCTGTAACAAGATACCCGTTTGGTTGAAGTAATACCATTCACCCTTGATTTCATTCCAACCAACTGCATATTCTCCTGTAGAGTCAGGCGCTTGATACCACCAGTTTCCATAAGCACTCTTATGCCAACCAGCTTGAAAACTTGGAATCTGCTTGTAAGAAGTTGAAATATTGACAAAACCATCTTGTCGAATATCAAAAACTGTCGCATCATAGTCTTTGCTGGCTGCGTTAATTCTCTCAATTCCTCGTTCTTTGAGCCAATTGACATACTCACTATCAACACCATTTTTCCAAGGTAAACTATCCGAAGTTTGAACAATCAAACTCGGACTCAAATTTTTAATGAAATCCTTGGTGTTTGATTTATTGGTATCATAGTGATGATTAAACTTCATCAAATCAACTTTTCCAATGAGAGGACCATACTTGTCTTCTGCTCCATGAGCATTATCCAAATCTCCTCCGAGGTAAATTTTCTTACCATTGACTTTCACTACACTAATCAAAGAATTAGAATTGTCATCCCAAATTTTCTTTAATTCACCTGATGAATCAGTTTCATTTTCATAGTTATAGAGTTGAATATCCATGTCCCCAAACTGAAAATGAGCATCCCCTTGTGTAATGTTTTGAATAACTGAAACACCTTTTTCTGCAGAAGTCTGTAAAACCTTATCATAGCCATACAGATTATCCCATAGATGAGTTGGTGTTGTAATCCGACTATCAGAGTATTTTTTCATGTAGATACGACCAACTGGATAGGTTTGCAGTAACTCATCAACGTTTCCAATATGGTCACTATGGGTATGGGTTACCAAAATAAAATCAAGTTTTTGGACACCCAATTCCTTTAAATGTCGCGAAACACGATCTGTCAGAACATGCTTATAAGATGTTTCAATTCCTTCTCTCCATGGGTAACGAGAATCACTTCCATCTGGGAAATCATAATCTTCTCCTGTATCCACCATGGCAAAATGTCCATTACTTTCAAGAATGATCGCATCACTGCCACCTTCCTGAACATTTATAAAGTGGATTTTATTTCCTGAACTTTCTTGAGCTTGAACATTCCCATGAAATGACAAGCATAAAAAAGCACCTGCAAGTGCTAAACTAGTTAATTTCTTTTTCATTCTTACTTTCTCAATCTCTCCAATGTTTCCTTAAAAATCTCTGGGATATCTGCTGTAAATTCCATGGTCTCACCTGTTCTCGGATGGGTAAAGCCTAGAGTCTTGGCATGGAGAAATTGTCCATGTCCTTTCAAAGTCTTGCGAGGACCATAGACCTCATCACCAGCGACTGGATGGCCAATATAAGCCATGTGAACACGGATTTGATGAGTGCGTCCTGTCTCTAGCTGCAACTCTACCAAGCTGTAATCACCAAAACGTTCCAAGACGTGGAAACGGGTCACTGCAGGCTTCCCTTTAGCAGTCACAGCCTGTTTCTTACGGTCTTTTTCACTACGGCCAATCGGAGCTTCAATCACACCACGATCATTAGGCAGATTTCCATGAACAATAGCCCAATATTTTCGGAGAGACTTTTTATCCTTGAGTTCTTGGGCAAGTGCTAGATGCGCCTCATCGTTTTTAGCAATCATGAGAAGGCCAGACGTATCCTTATCAATACGATGAACAATTCCTGGGCGTAGAACCCCATTGATACCCGACAAGTCCTTAATATGATACATAAGGGCATTTACTAGAGTTCCACTAGTATGACCAGCACTCGGATGCACCACCATCCCCTGAGGTTTGTTAACGACAGCCACATCCTCATCTTGGTAGATGATTTCTAACGGAAGATTCTCAGCCACATACTCTAAGACCTCCGGCTCTGGCACATGGTAGGTGACGACATCGCCCTCTTGGACTGTATATTTAGCTTTTTTGACTTGACCATTGACCAAGACCTGGCCTGATTTGATTTGTTCATTCGCGAGACTACGTGATAATTCTGTCAAATCTGACAAAGCCTTATCCAAACGCAGGCCACCAGTTTCAATTTTAATTTCCATTTATTTCCTCTTTTAGCATTGCAATCAATAAAATAATCACTCCAACAGTCAGATAGCTATCTGCCACATTGAAAATTGCAAAATTGATAAAGTCCACATGAAACATATCCACAACAAAGCCCTGACTGATCCTGTCAATAAAGTTTCCAAGACTACCTGCAATAATCAAGGTCAAACCCAAGACCATCCAGAGTGAGTCCTCCATGTGTTTATGTAAATACCAAATGGCACCAACCACGACAACCAGAGTAATGACAGCGAATAACAACTGCTGATCTTGTAAGATAGAAAAGGCTGCCCCTCGATTTTGCAGGTAGGTCAAGCTAACGAAATTGGGAATCCAAGATCGTACTTCACCCAATGGAATTTGCTGGACGATATAGGATTTTACCAACTGATCAAGCCCAATCAAAAGCAGTACAATGACTGCCACTATTCCTCTTTTTTTCATGATTTCCTCTTCTGATTAAAATATTCTTGCATAACTTCTACAAAGAGAGTCCCAGCTTGACTCAGCTCCACTTCTTCACGTTTAACATAAACCATGCGATTATCTAGGTTATCCTTGAGACGAATAACTGTGATACCATTAACACTATCACTATCTAAAAATCCAGAACCTGTCGCATAGGCGTCCGTCCGCTCTAAAATACCATTCAAGGTAGCACGGTCTGTCACATTAAACATCTGTGAGCTAGCACTGGTATCGACAAAATTCTCTGAATAATAAAGGTACTCGTCTTTCTCTTGAGTAAAACGAACCGTTGGTAAATCAGCTAAATCCTCCATGACCAATTCCTCTTTCTGGGCTAAAGGATGCCCTTCACGAAGATAAATATGGGTATGAAAGGGAATCAATTCAATGACCTCAAGGCCTAACTTTTCAACCCGTTGCATGATCCCTTTTTTATTTTGATTGTTGAGGTAGATAATCCCAATCTCACTGTGCCCTTGGGCCACTTCGTCTAAGATTTGAACAGTAGTTGATTCAAAAATACGAAAGTTCTTATAGTCAGGATAGCGCTCTGAAAAAGCCGTAATCGTCGGTGGCAAGAAGTCATAGTGCTGACTAGCAATGGAAAATTCATCTTTTTCTTCTTCAGGATTGGCATACTGATTTTGAAAAATATCAAATCCTTTAACCAATTCTTGCGCTTTTTCGTAAAATTCCATACCACGACGGGTCAAGAAAGTCCCTGAGCTGGTCCGACGGAAAATCTTAAAACCCAACTCTTTTTCCAAATCACGAACAGAAATGGACAGACTCGGCTGACTAACATACATCTTTTCAGCAGCTTCACGGAAAGTACCGCTATTCGCAATAGCCACAACATAGCGTAATTGTTGAATGTTCATCTTCTACCCCCAACTTCTTTATCTTTTCATTATACCATATTTTAGAAGTTTTCCATCGAAGAAAAATAATGTTACTCATAAAATTCATCTACACTAAGAACGAAAAAAATCATGGGTATCAAAACAAAAAAAGAGGCTCTCCGAAAACTCGGAAAGCCTTATTTAATGCTATTTCTAGCTTCCTCGCCTTTACATTTCAAGGCTCGGGATAAAAAGGTTCACTGGACCTTTTTATTTAGCGATTGGGTAAACAGAAACCTGCTTTTTATCGCGTCCTTTACGTTCAAAGCGTACTACGCCCTCAACTTTAGCAAACAAAGTATCGTCTCCACCACGACCAACGTTTACACCTGGGTAGATGTGTGTACCACGTTGACGGTAAAGGATTGATCCACCTGTTACAGTTTGTCCGTCAGCTGCTTTAGCTCCAAGACGTTTAGCTTGTGAATCACGTCCGTTTGATGTAGAACCTCCACCTTTTTTGTGGGCGAAAAGTTGCAAGTTGTTAAGAGTCATTTTTAACATAATGTTTTCCTCCGTGTTAGTTTTCTGTGATAACTCTGGTTTGGACGAACTCAGAAGAGTTCTCCGATAAGTTTGCCATACCTAAGAAAAATGATTCAAAGAATAACTGGGTCATTTCTCTCTGGTGTGAAGGAAGATCTTTTGGAATTTCAACCATCAGATAGCCACCTTCATCTTCGTTTAATTCTAGGATTGGTTCATAGCCTGCAAATTTCTCAATAGAATTGATAAAGTTAATGGCAAGCGTAGAAACCGATGCACACACGACATCTAAGCCGTATTCGCCACTCTCGGCGTGTCCAGTAATTTCCGCACTCCTCAGCTCGCCATCTTCGGCTCTCTCAAAGACTGCTTGTATCATGTGTTCTCCTTAAAATTAAGCGTTGATTGCGTTGATGACAACTTTTGTATATGGTTGACGGTGACCTTGTTTACGGTGGCTACCTTTTTTAGGTTTGTACTTGTAAGTAACAACTTTCTTTTGTTTTCCTTGTTTTTCAACAGTTCCAACTACAGTAGCTCCAGCAACAAGTGGAGTTCCGACAACAGTGTTTTCACCACCAACAAGAACAACTTCGTTAAAAGTAACTTCTTGACCAGCTTCAACGTTCAATTTTTCAACGTAAACTGCTTGACCAACTTCAACTTTAACTTGTTTTCCGCCAGTTTTGATAATTGCGTATGTGCTCATTATGCACCTCCTATGATTTTTATGGGTTTCCCCGAATTTTTGTGAAGACTCGCCTAGCATCGTGGGACGAACCACTTAAACTTGAATAATCAAGCAACGATGTTCGTGCGGTTGCACAGGAACGTGCATAGTCAACTCTTCAAGTATAGCATATCTCCTGTTTTCTTACAAGTAATAACACCTAAAATGAATCTTTTTCTTTTACTTTTTTCCGCCACTTGGCAAAAAGCATGCTGAGGTAAAAAATACTCATCATAATAGGAACACCAAGAATGGTCTTTTCATGATAGAAAATCGTCAAATAGGCTGAAAAGACAACGCCAAGGACAAAACTACTAAGCAGGCTAACAAATATGAATCCTTCACGCAAAAAAGGTGTGTGCTTGGTTCGGAAATAATCTCCAAAAGCCAGCATGGTCCGTTTGATATTCCCTGTCATAAAAGCGTTATTATAGGCAATACCCGACACTTCTCCAAAAGCAGTCGTCACCAATCCCATACAGAAGGCCAAGGGCGGTACTAGATAGATATTATCTACAGTCTGCGGTACAAAACCAATAATGATTGATAAGATTGCTAAAGGAAGCAATGACAAAATTGGCTTTTTCACAATTCTCAATTTTTCCTTATAAACAGTTAATAAAAAGACCCCCATCATAAAAGCTAGCAATGTGAGAACCTTGTCCCTAACATCTGAAACATTATTTTGAATTAATTCTACTGAAAGAAAGACGACATTCCCAGTTTGTCCAGCTACAAGAGTATTCCCTCGCACAATAAAAGTATAGGCATCTACATATCCTGCACAAAAAGTCAAAAAAAGCGCTAGCCTCTTAGACTGACGTGATATTTTTCTTATAGGTAATAACCTCATTTTCCCTCCCATTTCATTTACTCATCTCATTATTGTACCACTTTCTTTGGAAAAGACCTAGTAGCTTATTTGAAATTTTTTCCCCTCTGTTGGATAGTCCCGTCTATCTATGTTATAATGAAAGAAGGATTTGAAATTGGAAAAGGAGTAACTATGCTTAAATTAGGTGTCATCGGAACAGGGGCTATCAGCCACCACTTCATAGAAGCAGCCCATACCAGTGGAGAATACAAGATGGTCGCAGTTTATTCTAGAAAGATAGAAACTGCAGCAACCTTTGCTTCTCGCTATCAGGATATCCAACTCTTTGATCAATTAGAGGACTTCTTCAAGAGCTCCTTTGATGTGGTCTATATTGCTAGTCCAAACTCCTTGCATTTTGCTCAGGCAAAAATTGCATTGTCTTCAAGTAAACACGTCATTCTTGAAAAGCCAGCTGTCACTCAGCCACAAGAATGGCTGGATTTGGTTCAAACAGCTAATAAAAATCACTGTTTTATCTTCGAAGCAGCTCGTAATTACCACGAAGAAGCTTTTACTACTATCAAAAACTTTTTAGCAGACAAGCAAATTTTGGGAGCAGATTTCAACTATGCCAAGTATTCTTCCAAAATGCCTAACTTGTTGGCTGGGGAGACACCTAATGTCTTCTCAAATCGTTTTGCTGGCGGAGCCCTTATGGATTTGGGGATTTATCCTCTCTACGCTGCCGTTCGCCTCTTTGGAAAGGCTCAGGACGCGACCTACATGGCTCAACAGCTTGACAATAGCATGGACCTGAATGGAGATGGAATCCTCTTCTACCCAGACTATCAAGTTCATATCAAGGCAGGGAAAAACATCACTTCCAATCTTCCTTGCGAGATTTATACGACAGATGGTACCTTGACCCTCAACACCATCGAACATGTCAGCTCAGCTATTTTTACCGACCATCAAGGCAATCAAGTCCAACTCCCTATCCAACAGGCTCCTCATACGATGACTGAGGAAGTCGCTGCATTTGCACACATGATTCATCAACCAGATCTGAATCTCTACCAAACTTGGCTGGAAGATGCAAGTTCAGTTCATGAGCTACTTTATACCATGCGCCAGACTGCTGGCATTAGATTTGAGGCAGAAAAATGAAAACCAAACTACCGACTGAATGGCAAGAACTGAGTGACCAACTCGGTTTCCAAGAATTTACCCCCATTCAAACTCAACTATTTGAACCCCTTCTTGCGGGAGAAAATCTTCTAGGAGTGAGCCCAACAGGAACTGGTAAGACCCTAGCTTACCTCCTACCAAGTCTTCTCAGACTACAAAAGAAAAAAGCCCAACAACTCTTGATTCTAGCACCAAATACTGAGCTTGCTGGACAGATTTTTGATGTATGTAAAACGTGGACTGAAGCTATCGGCTTGACTGCTCAGCTCTTCTTATCAGGTTCGAGTCAGAAACGCCAGATTGAACGCCTAAAAAAAGGACCAGAAATTCTGATTGGAACTCCTGGCCGTATTTTTGAACTCATTAAACTGAAAAAAATCAAGATGATGAATGTGGAAACTATCATCCTGGATGAATTCGACCAATTGCTCGATGATTCTCAGATTCACTTTGTCGAGAAAATTACCCACTACGCACCGCGTGACCACCACCTGGTCTACATGAGTGCGACGACCAAGTTTGACCAAGAAAAGATTGCGCCTAACACGCGCACCATTGATCTCTCTGACCAAAAATTGGATAACATCCAACATTTCTATATGCAGGTAGACCAACGTCACCGAGTGGATATGCTACGAAAACTAGCTCATGTAGAAGATTTCCGTGGTCTGGTCTTCTTTAACAGCTTGTCAGATCTTGGAAGTGCAGAAGAAAAATTACAGTATCGTGATATCTTAGCTGTATCTCTAGCTAGTGATGTCAATGTTAAATTTAGAAAAGTTATCTTAGAAAAGTTTAAAGATAACCAACTGTCCCTTCTTCTTGCAACAGACCTTTTGGCTCGTGGGATTGATATCGATAGCCTCGAATGTGTTGTAAACTTTGATGTCCCTAGAGATATCGAAATTTACACTCACCGTGCTGGCCGTACTGGCCGTATGGGCAAGGAAGGTTATGTTATCACTCTCGTCACCCATCCTGAAGAACTCAAAAAACTTAAGAAGTTTGCAGGTGTCCGTGAAATTGTCCTAAAAAATCAAGAACTCTACATCAAATAACCCCCCCTTTGCTCTATGCCCATCAAGTGTATAGAGCTTTTTTATGTAAACAATTCTTCAATTTTATACTCAATGAAAATCAAAGAGCAAACTAGGAAGCTAGCCCAGACTGTACTTGAGTACGGCAAGGTGACGCCGACGTGGGTTGAATTTGATTTTCATTGAGTATTAGTTCAATATTCGAAAAAAAGAACCTTGCAAAGCAAGATTCTTTTAGTGTCTGACTTAAATAATTGTTCTTCTGGGAACTTAATCGAATTAAGCTTCGATTTCTGTAACCATACCTGAACCAACAGTACGTCCACCCTCACGGATAGAGAATGTAGTACCTTGTTCTACGGCGATTGGGTGGATCAACTCAACGTCGATAGTCACGTTATCACCAGGCATTACCATTTCAGTACCTGCAGGAAGTTCGATTGAACCTGTAACGTCAGTAGTACGGAAGTAGAATTGTGGACGGTAGTTGTTGAAGAATGGAGTGTGACGTCCACCTTCTTCTTTAGTAAGGATGTAGACTTCACCTTTAAATTTAGTGTGTGGGTTGATTGAACCTGGTTTAGCGATAACTTGTCCACGTTCGATTTCATCACGTTGAACACCACGAAGAAGGACACCTACGTTATCTCCAGCAAGACCTTCGTCAAGTTGTTTACGGAACATTTCAACACCAGTAACAACTGCTTTTTGAGTTTCTTCTTTGATACCAACGATTTCGATTTCGTCGTTGACACGAACAGTACCACGGTCGATACGTCCTGAAGCAACTGTACCACGTCCAGTGATTGAGAATACGTCTTCGACTGGAAGAAGCAATGGTTTTTCAGTGTCACGTTCTGGTTCTGGGATGTACTCATCAACAGTGTTCATCAATTCCATGATGATGTCTTCGTATTTAGAGTCACCTTCAAGAGCTTTAAGAGCTGAACCTTGGATAACTGGAAGATCGTCACCTGGGAAGTCGTATTCTGACAAGAGGTCACGGATTTCCATTTCAACCAATTCAAGCAATTCTTCGTCGTCTACCAAGTCAATTTTGTTCATGAAGACGATAAGGTGTTTAACACCAACCTGACGTGAAAGAAGGATGTGCTCACGAGTTTGTGGCATTGGTCCGTCAGTTGAAGCTACTACAAGGATAGCTCCGTCCATTTGAGCGGCACCAGTGATCATGTTTTTAACGTAGTCCGCGTGTCCTGGAGCGTCGATGTGAGCGTAGTGACGTTTTTCAGTTTCGTACTCAACGTGCGCAGTGTTGATAGTGATACCGCGTTCGCGTTCTTCTGGAGCAGCATCGATAGACGCATAGTCTTTTGGTTGGTTAACTGCTGAAGGCAAGCGACGTGCCAATACAGTTGTGATAGCTGCAGTCAAAGTAGTTTTACCGTGGTCAACGTGTCCGATAGTACCAATGTTAACGTGTGGTTTACTACGATCGTATTTTTCTTTTGCCATTTGAGTAAAAGCCTCCAATAAAATATATTTTATAGATAGACAGTAGGCAATACAGTCTAACTTTCCTTACTATTTTATCAAATTTCAGCTAAATTGCAAGTGTTTTACAAAGTTTTTGTGAATTATTCTTAATCTACTAATCTAAACGGTATTTCTACTCCCATCACTTCTTTAATGAAAAAGAAAAATCAGGAATTTCCTGATTTTTACTTAGCTAATTCTCTTTCTCGTTCTTTCATTATTTTATGATTTTCATACAAACGTGATAAAAACTTAGAAATTTCTTTTAAGATAGAATAGGTTGGTACTGCGACAATCATGCCAATGACACCATAGATATTACTTGATAACAAAAGTAATACTAAAATCGTAATTGGATGAACCTTCATCACTCCACCAACGATTCGAGGGTAAAGGATGTTCCCATCTACTTGTTGAATAATCAACATATAAACAACTGCAATCAGCATTCTATGAGGATCAGTAAAGACATTGGCGATAATCATCGGAATCAAACCAATACTTGGTCCAACATAAGGAATGAGATTGGCCAATCCTGAAAAGATGGCAAAGACCAAAGCGTATTTCAAACCAATCACGCTATATCCGATAAAGGCCAAACAACCAATAATAATCGCATCAATAGCAACTCCACTAATATATCGAGCAATTGTAGTATTCAAATTTTTTAAAAGACCTGTAATATGCAACTTATCTCGCTTTAAAACAGTACGCTCAAGCATCGGCAAGAATTTGTGGCCATCTAACAAAAAATAAATTAAAAATACAGGTGTCATGATAATAATCAAAACAGTACTAAAGAGCGCAGATAAGACACTTCCAACACTATTCGTTACACTATTTAGGATATTCTGTAGAATATCTACATAAGAGAGATTTAACTGTTGAATAGTCGCTTGAATATCTAAATTTTGAAAGGCTGGATAAGTGGATAAATCGATAATCAAATCTTGCAGACGACTGTAGATTGTCTGACTTGTAGCAATCAAACTTGTCAGCTGATTAATCAAAATCGGTAAGAGATAGACGACCCCAATAACTAGCCCACAAACCAAGGCGCACAAGGTTAGTAGAATACCAATGATACGGTTAATTTTGAAATACTTTTGTAAAAAATTTACAATAGGATTGGTCAAATAATATAAAAAACCACCTAAAAGAAAGGGAATCATTATAGTGTTTGCGACACTTACAAAAGGCGTTATAATCCCACCCATCTGTCTCCATAAATAAAAGATGATGGTTAATAGTAAAATCTCACTGGTCCAAAAAAATAATTTATTCTTACGAAACATGAAATACCTCCATTCATCTATTTTACCACACTTTCAAAAAAGCTTCTTTCTTATATCATGAAACTGGGAATATTTTTTTCTTTATGATAGAATAAACTTACTATGAAAAAAATAATTTTAACTCTCCTAAGCCTTTCCGTTATTGGGGCAGCATCTACTGTTGATGCTCAAGATTTTAATATTGCTGCTAAACATGCAATTGCTGTTGAGGCAAATACCGGTAAAATTCTCTATGAGAAAGATGCAACCCAGCCAGTTGAAATTGCTTCGATCACAAAATTGATTACTGTTTATCTTGTCTATGAAGCCTTGGAAAACGGTAGTATTACACTATCAACTCCGGTAGATATCTCTGATTATCCATACAAATTAACGACAAATTCTGAAGCGAGTAACGTTCCTATGGAGGCTCGTAATTATACCGTCGAACAACTACTGGAAGCAACCCTAGTATCCAGTGCTAACAGTGCAGCTATTGCGTTAGCTGAAAAAATTGCTGGCTCAGAAAAAGATTTCGTCGATATGATGCGTGCAAAGCTCTTGGAATGGGGAATTCAGGATGCCACTGTTGTCAATACGACGGGTCTTAATAATGAGACTCTAGGGGATAACATTTACCCAGGATCTAAAAAAGATGAGGAAAATAAGCTTAGTGCTTATGATGTCGCTATCGTTGCTCGCAATCTCATCAAAAAATACCCACAAGTCTTGGAAATCACGAAAAAACCTTCTTCTACTTTTGCTGGAATGACAATCACATCTACCAACTACATGTTAGAGGGTATGCCTGCTTATCGCGGTGGTTTTGACGGACTTAAGACAGGAACAACAGACAAAGCTGGAGAATCTTTTGTTGGTACTACTGTCGAAAAAGGGATGAGGGTTATCACAGTTGTTTTGAATGCAGATCATCAAGACAATAATCCTTACGCTCGCTTCACAGCTACATCCTCACTAATGGATTATATCTCTTCTACATTCACACTTCGCAAAATCGTTCAGAAAGGCGATGCCTATCAAGATAGCAAAGCCCCTGTACAGGATGGAAAAGAAGATACAGTCACTGCTGTTGCCAAAGATGATATTTCTCTAATTGAACGTGTTGGAGGTCAATCTTCTCAATCTATTCAATTCATACCTGATTCTAAGGCAATTCCAGCACCACTTGAAGCCGGAACAGTTGTTGGGCATTTGACTTATGAAGACTCAGACTTGATTGGTCAAGGTTACATTACCACAGAACGTCCTAGTTTTGAAATGGTAGCAGAAAAGAAAGTAGAAAAAGCCTTCTTCTTAAAAGTTTGGTGGAATCAGTTTATCCGCTTTATCAACGAGAAATTATAAAAAAATCGCGATTTTAAACCGCGATTTTTTTGTTAGAAGTTCATCTTCAAAGTTCTTGGTTTTGGGTAAATCTAAAATCAAGTTTTACCCAACTGATCCTTCCATTTCGTAGCTAATCAAGCGGTTCAGCTCAACAGCATACTCCATTGGAAGCTCTTTTGTAAAGGGTTCTACAAATCCCATAACAATCATCTCAGTTGCCTCAGATTCTGACAATCCACGGCTCATGAGGTAATAGAGCTGTTCTTCTGAAATCTTAGAAACCTTGGCTTCGTGTTCCAAAGCTACTTGCGAATTATGAATTTCATTAAATGGAATAGTATCTGATGCTGATAAGTCATCCATGATAATGGTATCACACTCAATGTGAGAAACAGATTTCTTAGAGTTCTTGTTAAAGGTTACTTGTCCACGGTAGTCAACCTTTCCTCCGCCTTTAGCGATGGATTTAGATACGATAGAAGAGCTGGTATGTGGTGCGTTATGAATCATCTTAGCTCCTGTGTCTTGATGTTGCCCTGCATTGGCAAAGGCAATAGAGAGCATTGTACCACGCGCTCCTTCTCCATCAAGATAAACAGATGGATATTTCATGGTTGTTTTGGCACCCAAGTTTCCATCAATCCACTCAACAGTGGCATCCTTTTGAGCCTTAGCACGCTTTGTTACCAAGTTATAGACATTATCAGACCAGTTTTGGATGGTTGTATAGCGCATGTAAGCTCCATCCAAGGCAAAAATTTCTACGATGGCAGCGTGCAAACTGTTACTTGAATAAGTAGGCGCAGTACAGCCCTCTACGTAGTGGACACTTGCTCCCTCATCAACGATAATCAAGGTACGTTCAAATTGACCTGTATTTTCATTGTTGATACGGAAATAAGTTTGAAGCGGAATGTCTACCTTGACCCCTTTCGGTACGTAGATAAAGGTTCCACCTGACCACACTGCTGAGTTAAGAGCTGCCAACTTGTTATCAGTCGGCGGTACCAGCTTGGCAAAGTATTGTTTAAACAAGTCTGGGTATTCCTTGAGGGCAGAATCTGTATCTGTAAAGATAATACCCAATTTTTGGAACTCTTCCTTCATGTTATGGTAAACTACTTCTGACTCATACTGGGCAGAGGCACCTGCTAGATAGGCACGCTCAGCTTCCGGAATCCCAATACGTTCAAAGGTTTCTTTGATTTTTTCAGGAACTTCATCCCAAGAACGGGCAGGTTTATCAGAAGGTTTTTGGTAGTAGATCAAGTCATCAAAGTCAATCTCTGACAAGTCTGCTCCCCAGGTTTGCATGGGCATTTTTTTGAAGGTTTCATAAGACTTCAAACGGAATTCTAACATCCACTCAGGTTCTCCCTTTGCAGCTGATAATTCACGAATGACATCTTCATTCAATCCTTTTCCTGTCGATAGGACAGGCTCTACATCATCATGGAAACCAAATTTATATTCACCAAGGTCAATTGGTTTTGGTTCTACTCTTTCTTCAGCCATAATATCCTTTCTTTCATTCTTCATTTCTACTGATTCATAAGACAAAAGAAACTTGTCTTACTGATTTTCTTGATTTTCAATTGTTTTCTTCAGGGCATTCCAGGCTAGAGTTGCACACTTGATTCTTTGAGGAAATTTGGCAACACCTGATAAGAAGGCTGCATCACCAAGTTGGTCTTGACGTTCATCCTTTTGCCCTTGAACCATTTCAGAAAAAATAGTCGCAAGTTCTAAGATTTCTTGCTTGGTTTTTCCTAAAACTGCGTCCGTCATCATACTAGCAGAGGCAGTTGAGATTGTACAGCCTGAGTTTAGAAAAGCGATATCCTCCAAACGATCCTCTGCATCAAACTTGACAGAGAGATTGATGACATCACCACAGGTTGGATTGTTGAGACTGATTTGTTCAGCGTCTTCTAACTTCCCTTGGTGATGTGGATTTTTCGAATGGTCCGCTACCACTGCCATATAAAGGCTATCTAGTTTAGAAAGTGCCATTGAAAAACTCCTTTGTCTTTTGTAAGGCATCGACTAGTTTATCGCAATCTGCCTTGGTATTGTAGATATAAAAACTTGCGCGAGCTGTTGCTGGAACTTCCAAATACTGGAGCAAAGGTTGCGCGCAATGGTGACCTGCTCGAACAGCCACTCCTTCATAATCCAAAGCTGTCGCAAGATCGTGAGGATGAAGATCACCTAGGTTAAAGGCAATGACACCTGAACGTTGAGCCAAGTCCTGCGAACCATAAATAGTCAATCCCTCAATCGCCTGCAGTTTTGGAAAGACATATGCAATCAATTCTTGTTCATGGGCTTCAATCGCATCCATACCAATTTTTTCCAGATAATCCACTGCAGCAGCTAGTCCGATAGCACCTGCCATGTTAGGAGTTCCAGCCTCGAATTTCCAAGGCAATTCCTTCCAGCTAGCAGACTGCTCATAAACGAAATCAATCATTTCGCCGCCGAATTCAACTGGTGACATTTGTTCTAGATACTTTTCTTTTCCGTAAAGAACACCGATTCCAGTCGGACCAGCCATCTTGTGACCTGAAAAGGCAAAGAAGTCCACATCCAAGTCCTGAACATCAATCTTCATATGAGGAGTAGATTGAGCACCATCCACCACCATAATGGCTCCAACTTGATGAGCTAATTGAGTGATTTCTTTGATTGGATTGACCACACCCAGAACATTTGAGGCGTGAGCAAGGGAGACAAACTTGACTCTATCAGTCAATTTAGCTCGCAAATCATCCATATCCAGAGCTCCATCCTTGAGATAGACATAGACAAGTTCTGCCCCAGTCTTGCGACAAGTTTCTTGCCAAGGAATGATATTGGAATGGTGTTCCATGACAGAAATCAAGACCTGGTCTCCCTCAGTCAAGACTTTCTCTGCAAAGCGCGCCACCCAGTTAAGACTGGTTGTCGTTCCTCTGGTAAAGAGAACTTCCTTTGTAGAACCTGCATTGATAAACTTACGAACGGTTTCACGAGCAGCTTCATAGGAAGCTGTTGCCCGTTCTGCCAAGGTATGAACGCCACGATGAACATTGGCATTATCCTGTTCATAGTAGCGGTTAATCGTCTCCAGAACTGCTTGTGGTTTTTGTGTCGTCGCAGCATTGTCCAAATAGACCAATGGTTCATCGTTGACAATCTGGTCTAAAATTGGAAAATCCTTGCGAATCACTTCTACATCTAACATAGGTTACCCCTTAGCGTTTTGACAATTTTTCTTCGATTGTTGCAATCATTTCATCGCGAACTTCCTTGACTGGAATCTCAACGATAACAGAACCAAGGAAACCACGAACAACCAAGCGTTCTGCAGTTTCTTTGTCCAAGCCACGGCTCATGAGATAGTACATGTCTTCTGGGTCTACTTGACCGATTGAAGCCGCGTGACCTGCAGTAACGTCATTTTCGTCAATCAAAAGAATTGGGTTGGCATCTGAACGTGCTTGGTCTGAAAGCATAAGAACACGACTCTCTTGTTGCGCATCTGCTCCCTTTGCACCCTTGATGATGTGGCCAATACCATTGAAGGTCAAGGTTGCTTTTTCAAGAATAACCCCATGTTGCAGGATATTTCCGATTGAGTTACAGCCGTAGTTGGTTACACGAGTATCAATTCCTTGCACCTGACGGCCACTTGAAAGAGCTACAACTTTAAGGTCAGCATGGCTACCATTTCCAATCAAATCACTATCAAAATCAGCAACGACGTTTCCTTCATTCATGACACCGATTGCCCAGTCAATATTTGCATCGTTACCTAATTTACCACGACGGCTAATGTAGGCAGTAACGTTTTCACCTAGACGGTCAATAGCTGCAAACTTGACTTGAGCACCTGAACGAGCAATGACTTCTACTGTTATATTAGCAGTTGCTTTGGCACTTCCTTCACCGCGTGACTCTAAACGCTCCAGATAACTAATCTTAGAGTTTTTACCAGCGATAATCATAATATGCTTGTTAAACGGCACATCACTATCACTATCTTGGTAGAAAATACCTTCGATTGGTTCTTTAATCTCAACATTATCAGGAATGTAGAGAACAGCACCACTATTGAAATAAGCTGTATGGTAGGCTGCCAACTTATCATCGTCATACTTAACAGATGACATGAAGAATTCCTCAATAAGCTCTGGAATTTCTTCTAAAGCTGAGTGAAAATCTGTAAAGACGACACCCTGTTCAGCCAACTCAACTGGAGTTTGCTCAAAAACAGTTTGAGTTCCTACTTGCACCAATTTCAAGTGGTTATCTAGTGCAGTGAAATCTGGAACATTTGCTGATGGCTCATTTTCTGTAATCGTTCCATCCCCCAGATTCCAACGGTGGAATTTGACACGCTCAATAACTGGTAATTCTAAACTCTCAATCTTATCAAAAGCTTTTTGACGGAGGTCAGCCAACCAGCTTGGTTCAGCGTGCATTTCTGAAAAAAGTTTAATATTTTCTTTAGTCATTTACTTCTCCTAAAAGATACGAGGGAATTACAATTCTTCCTTGTAGTCGTAGCCAAGTTCTTCAGCTAATTTTGCGTATCCTTCGCGTTCCAAACGCGCTGCCAGTTCTGGACCACCTGAAAGGACAACACGACCTTCCATCATCACGTGTACCACGTCTGGTGTGATGTAGTTCAAAAGACGTTGGTAGTGAGTGATAATCATAGCACCAAAGCCTTCACCACGCATGGCATTGACCCCTTTCGATACAACTTTAAGAGCGTCAATATCAAGACCAGAATCAATCTCATCCAAAAGAGCAAATGTTGGCTCCAACATCAAAAGTTGAAGAATTTCATTACGTTTTTTCTCACCACCAGAGAAACCTTCGTTGAGGTAACGCTCAGCCATTTCTTCTTTCATGTTAAGCAATTCCATCTTCTCATCCAATTTAGTGATAAACTCACGAACTGAAATTTTTTCATCATCTTCTTTACCAGCATTCATGGCTGCACGAAGAAACTCAGCGTTAGTAATACCAGGAATTTCTGATGGGTATTGCATAGCAAGGAAAAGTCCCATACGCGCACGCTCGTCCACTTCCAACTCAAGGATGTTTACGCCATCAAACAAGACCTCACCTTTGGTCACCTCATAGTTTGGATTTCCCATAATAGCTGCAGAAAGAGTCGATTTACCAGTACCATTTGGCCCCATGATAGCGGCGATTTCTCCTGTTTTCAGGGTCAGGTTAACCCCTTTTAAAATTTCTTTTCCTTCAATCTCAACGTGAAGATCTTTGATCTCTAATACTGACATGATAGTTCCTTTCTTTTTCAAGGCCTTTACAGCGTTACTAGAGACATACTTGATTTTCCTAGAAAACACGGTAAAAGGTCAATAAATATACTTTTATAGTATAACA
Organism: Streptococcus bovismuti; assembly: GCF_042436615.2. Classification (GTDB taxonomy): domain Bacteria; phylum Bacillota; class Bacilli; order Lactobacillales; family Streptococcaceae; genus Streptococcus. The sequence goes on from NZ_JBHMFR020000001.1 coordinate 543,029, forward strand.
AAAAAAAGCCTAAAAGGCTTTGATTTTGTCTAGAAGCTGAGGACTAGTCTTTTCCTTTTAAATGTTGGTCAATAACATCTACAATCTTGCCCATCAAGTAACTAACTCGGAAATTTCTAAAGAGCAAAATGGCCCAAAAGGCTGCCATAATATAACGACCAGTCATCCAAGCTTCATTGAAAAAATAGGTCTCAGCAGCTGTAAACAGCGCGATGATAATAAATTGTTGTCTATTCATAAACTTATTGTATCATGAAATCTTTCTTTAGTCTTCCTCTACCTTCACTTTATCAGCCAAAAATTCAAATCCTTCTGGAATCAGGCTTTCTTCTGCTTCTTTTTCAGTTTGAGAAGATTTGGCTTTGGCTGAAAAGGCTGCACGAACTTCTTTCCATTCCTCCATGGAAATGGCTAAAATCTCAGGTGAAAAACCTGCTGCCTGACTGAGGATGTTGCCAAACATGGTGTTGAGATTGTCTCGTTTCATGGTTTGACCAGCATTGAAGTTAGACTCAAAAGCAAGAATGGCGTGATGTTCATTGGCCGCAACCGGTTGAGAGCCAACTAGCAGAGCCTTGTCTGGCCCACCAAGACTTTCAATTACCTCTCCCCAGGCATTTTGTAAACGAATCAAATTTTGACGTGCTAAATCAGGATTTTCAACGGCCTCTTGTAAGATCGATTGAACTTTATTGCGATCCACACGATAGACTGTCTTACCCGCTGCTGGTCGGCTAGGTACTGGACTGGTTGGCTTGGGTATAGTTCCTACATTTGCGAGTTCTTGTTTGAGACGCGTCACTTCTTGTCTCAGCGCAGAAATTTCATCTTCAACCGCCCCTGGAAGAGCTGGTTCGGGCTTAATCTCCGCCAAACGGATGGTCATCATCTCAGCATAAATCTTAGGCTGCAAGCTAGACTTAATATCAGCTAAACTCACTGTCGCCAAGCGAATCATTTCAAACAGATTTTGCTGAGGAAGTGCCAAATTCTCTACAAAGACTGGACTATGATGAGTGTTTTCTCCACCTGTTTGAACAATTAACAAGTCTCTTAAATAGTGCAAAAGGTCGGTCACAAAACGAGTCATACTCTTACCATTGTCAAAGAGAAGATTTAAGCATGCTAAGGCTTTGGGAACATCCTGTTGAGACAAGGCAGCCACATAGTCATCCAAGGCTGATAGACTAATGGTGCCAGTAATTTCTTCAGAAATAGCAGTCGTCAATTCATTTCCCTGTGTCAAACTCAGGGCTTGATCCAAAATAGACAAGGCGTCTCGCATTCCACCTTCAGCCCGTCTGGCAATGATTTCCACAGCCTCTGGTTCAGAACTGATATTTTCTTTTTCTAAGATATAGCGGATATGTTCCTTAATATCCTGTGTTTTAATTGATTTAAATTCAAAACGTTGCACACGGGATAGAATAGTGGCAGGAATCTTGTGCAATTCAGTAGTGGCCAAAATAAAGACCACATTCTGTGTTGGCTCTTCCAGCGTCTTTAGGAGGGCATTAAAAGCCCCCGTAGACAGCATGTGAACCTCATCTATGATATAAACCTTATAACGGGCAAGACTAGGAGCGTAGGTGGATTTATCACGAATTTCACGGATTTCATCCACCCCATTATTAGAAGCTGCATCCATTTCAATGACATCTTCTAAACTACCATCTGTCACTGCTTGACAAATATAGCAGTTATTACATGGTTCCCCACCCACTTGATTTGGACAGTTCATAGCTTTGGCAAAAATCTTGGCTACACTGGTTTTTCCCGTTCCACGGGGACCAGAAAAAAGATAAGCATGACTTATTTTCTCTTGCTCTACTGCTTGTTTAAGAGTCTTAGCTACAACTTCTTGACCAACCAACTGGGAGAAGTTTTGACTTCTATATTTTCGATAAAGTGCTTGATACATTAGGCTTTCTCCCCAAACATTGTAAAGTCCCATTCTGTCTTTTCAAGCAAAATAGCGACAAATTGTTCTAAATAATCTTGATCCATAGCATCATAATCATCAATCTCTGAAGAATCCAGATCCAGAACCCCGAGCAATTGACCATTCTTCATCATTGGCGCAACAATTTCACTTTTAGCTCGACTATCACAAGAAATATAGTTGGGATAAGTCGTTACATCTCCAACAATAACAGTTTCCTGAAAATGAGCTGCCTCCCCACAAACACCTTTGCCTAGTGAGATACGGATGCAGGAAACACCTCCTTGAAAAGGACCTAAAACCAATTCCTTTCCATCGAACAGATAAAAGCCTGCAAATACGGTATTAGGAAAGCGTGATTTTAAAAGAGCACTGGCGTTGGAAAGATTAGCCAAAACATTGGTCTCGCCTTCCAATAAAAAAGAGAGTTCTTCATTTAACATTTGATAACGTGATTGTTTTTCTGATTCTAACATAGAACTATTATATCAAAAAAGGCTTACAGACAAAAGAAAAATCCCTTGTTTAGAAAACAAAGGATTTTGTGAATTTTCAATTAGATTAAAGTTCGATATCACCGAACAAGTCAGCCATTGAGAATCCTGTTTGTGTTTCTGGAAGTTCGAAATCACGTTTTTCTTGACGCTTTGGACGACGTGGACGAGCAGCACGTTTTTCTTCTTTTTGTCCTTCTTCTTGAGCTGGACGCTCTTCAAGAGCTTTGATAGAAAGTGATACGCGCTCTGCATCTGCGTTAACTTCAAGAACTTTAACTTTAACTTCTTGACCTACTTTAAGAGCTTCTTTTGGATTTTCAATACGTTTGTGTGAAATTTGTGATACGTGAACAAGTCCATCGATACCTGGCAATACTTCAACAAATGCACCGAAGTCAGTCAAACGTTTAACTGTTCCTTCTACTACATCACCTTTAGCCAATTTTTGCTCAACGCCATCCCATGGTCCAGGTGTTGTTGCTTTAAGTGAAAGTGAGACACGTCCTTCTTCTTCGTTAAGATCAAGGATTTTAACTTCAATTTCTTCACCAACAGTTACAACTGATTTTGGTGATACGTTACGTTCGTGTGACAATTCAGTCAAGTGAACCAATCCGTCAACACCACCAAGGTCGATGAAAGCACCAAAACTTGTGATACGTGCAACTTTACCAGTTACTACATCACCAACAGCCAATTTACCAAATACTTCAGCGCGAGCTGCTGCTGTAGCTGCTTCAACAACTTCACGACGTGAAAGGATGAAGCGGTTTTCTTTAGCGTCAACTTCTTTGATTTTAGCATCAAATTCTTGACCTACAAAACGCTCAGTGTTACGTACGAAACGAGTATCCAACATTGAAGCTGGGATAAATCCACGAACACCTTCAAATTCTACTGAAAGTCCACCTTTAACGGCACGAGTTCCTTTAACAGTAACAACTTCTTCTTCGCGACCAACAAGTTTGTCCCATGCTTTGCGAGCTTCAAGGCGTTTTTTAGATACAAGGTATGTAACTGTATCAGTATCTTTACCAACTACTTGACGAAGTACAAGAACATCCAATACTTCTCCTACTTTAACAAAGTCATTGATATCTGCATCGCGATCGTTTGTCAATTCGCGAAGAGTCAAGACACCTTCAACACCAGTTCCAGAGATTGCAACGTTAGCTTGAGTCGCATCAACTGTCAATACTTCAGCACTAACAACATCACCAGTCTCAACTTGGCTAACGCTATTTAGCAAATCTTCAAATTCGTTCATCTAAAAAATCCTCCAACAATCAAGTTTTTCTTAAACTTGACATACTTATAATTTTTTTCCTAAGCACCCGCAAGGACATGTTCATATCGTTCACGTCTTTCAATTATAAAAATAAAATACCCTAAGATATTTTGCTTTTTATCTTGATCATTACCTAAGAACTGGGGTAGCTGGATTCGAACCAACGCATGAGGGAGTCAAAGTCCCTTGCCTTACCGCTTGGCTATACCCCATTGATGAAATGGAGAGAGAGGGATTCGAACCCCCGAACCCGAAGGAGCGGATTTACAGTCCGCCGCGTTTAGCCTCTTCGCTATCTCTCCTACAATCAACATGGACTATTATATCATGAAAATTTCAAAAAAACAAGACTTATTTTGCTAAATTATAATTTTCAATCAAAATTTCCACAGCTTTTTCCAATTTTTTATAAAAACTATCGACATTCCCATTCTTTATGATGGCAAATTGTCCGTCTAATTCGGCAATTTCTCCGATAACTTTTTTACCAATGGTCAACGTATAACCTTCAAAACTGTCTTTTCCTACATTAACCTTGGCATCTGCTACTTGAATTTCAATTTTTTTATCTTTCTTACTCATTTCATACCTCTCTTCACTTTTTCTATTTTACAAGAAAATCCTAAAACTAGCAAGAAAAAACTCTATATCAGGCTTGTCTGATATAGAGTTTTCCACTTTATTTAATGTGTTTTTCTAGTTCTTTTTGGTACTTACCGTTTGATTCCAATTTTTCTTTTTGCCATTTTTTCAGTGCTTCTTCATATTCTTTTGTTGTAACGATATCTTTTTGCAATTTCATTCCTTTAAAGATATATGGGTCACCCTTAATACCAACTTGTGAGTACGGTTTTGAGAATGGCACGACATTACTTACAACTGGAGAACCACCAGATGAAGCTGTTGGCATCAATAATGAACTATCTGTCAACCAAGCTTGAGCCTTGGCATATTTTTCATAGCGTTCTTCAAGATTTGTAGTTTCTGAATCTGCATCATCCAATAATTTCTTATATTGGTCCAAACCAAGTTTAGCTACAACATCCTTATCTTTCCCTTTAGTAATACCAAGGTGTTTCATAGCAGAACCTGATTTAGGATCCATGATATTCAAGTAAGATGCTGGGTCTTGATAACTTGGAGCCCATCCTGTACTATTCAAGTCATAGTCTTTTTGAGAAGGAACACGTGCTTGAGAAGTGATTGTTTCCTTTTCATTATCTGTCATTTGAAGAACATCGATGACAACATTTTCAGCACCAAGAGTTGATTCGATAGACTGTTTGAAAGAGTTGCTTTGTTGAACGGCGATGGTATCTGTTTGTTCAACTGGGACATCCAAGTGAATTGGGAATGTTACCCCTTTAGATTCCAAGTCTTTCTTAGCTTTTTCGAACGCAGCTTTAGCCTTGTCAGGGTTGTAGATAGAATCCTTACCGTCAACTAGCTCAACACCTTTCCACTGGTCACCATAGTTCACCAACTCTGCTTGAGCGATTTGACCAAAGTTTTTCCCACCTGCTTGTACAAAGTTGTCAGGAACAAGGCTGTTACGAATAATCTTATCCGCACCGTCTTCACCATTTAGCTGAGCAGCATAAGAATGGCGGTTAAAGGCAAAGTTGATAGCCTGACGGAAGTCCTTATTAAGCATAGCTTCTTTTGTAGAAGTCTTTTGTTCTTCACTTGTTTTCGCAGTTTTATTGTATGACTGACGATTTACGTTAAAGGTGAAGTAATAACTACTTGAGTCCTGTGGGCTATAAGTTATTTTATCTCCGTATTGTTCCAAAGTAGAAGCAAAGTTTGAGCTACTTGGGAAGAGACGGGCTGTCGTATAGGCACCAGAAGAGAAGCTACGAATCAACGATTCCTGATCAGAACCATCGTAGTAAGTCAATTTAATCTTCTCGATTTTTACCTTTTCTTTATCCCAGTAATTTGGGTTTTTCTCGTATTCAATTAACGATTTAGACGTCAAGGTCTTCAAGATATAAGGACCATTGTAGAGAATTCCTGCTGGAGTAACTGCTCCATAATCTTTACCTGACGCCTTCAAAAACTCTTCATTTACAGGTAACATCGTTGCTGTGGTGACTTTAGAGTTCCAGAAGCTTTCTGGTTTGTTTAGGGTATATTCAACTGTGTAATCGTCCAAGGCCTTGACACCAACTGTAGAGAAATCATTGGTCTCACCAGTCATGTAGGCATCCAAGCCCTTGATTGAATTTTGGATGAGAGAGACACCGTCTGACTTACCGTCAGCTACGTGTTTTAGTCCTGTCACAAAGTCATGGGCTGTTACTTCTGCATATTCTTCACCTTCAGAAGTGTACCATTTAACTCCTTTACGAAGTTTGTAGGTATAAGTCAAACCATCTTTTGACACAGACCAATCTTCAGCCAAGGAAGGAATAACATTTCCGTATTGGTCATTTTCCATCAAACCATCAACCACGTTCCCGATGACATCTGTTGTAGATGTACGAGTCGCTATACTATAGTCCAAAGATGCTGGATCTACTGCATAGACATATGAAAATGTTGTCGGTGCATCTGCTTCTTTATCAGCTTTTCCACAAGCTACTAAAAGAGCTGTTGTGCTCAGGACCACTCCTGCTGTTAAGAGCCACTTTTTCGATTTCATAAAAAATCTCCTTTAGTTTATTTTAATCTACTTTTACAATCCAACCTTCTGGCGCTTCAATATCGCCAAACTGAATTCCTGTCAATTCATCATATAATTTACGAGTCACAGGACCTACTTCTGTTTCACTATAGAATACATGGAAATCATCACCGTGCTGAATTCCACCAATTGGAGAAATAACCGCTGCTGTACCACAGGCACCTGCCTCTACAAAACGGTCAAGGTTATCAATTGGGACATCTCCCTCAATAGGAGTCAAGCCCAAGCGGTGTTCTGCCAAATAAAGCAAAGAGTACTTGGTAATAGATGGCAAGATAGATGGACTCAATGGTGTTACAAATTCATTATCAGCTGTAATTCCAAAGAAGTTAGCTGATCCGACTTCTTCAATCTTTGTATGAGTTGATGGGTCTAGATAGATAACATCTGAGAAATGGCGTGACTTGGCCAATTTTCCTGGCAAGAGACTGGCAGCATAGTTCCCACCAACCTTAGCCGCACCTGTACCATTTGGAGCGGCACGGTCGTATTCATCCTGAATCAAGAAATTGGTTGGGACCAAACCACCCTTAAAGTAATTTCCAACTGGCATAGCAAAGATGGTGAAAATGTATTCCTCTGCTGGTTTTACTCCGATAATATCTCCTACTCCAATCAAAAGAGGACGAAGATAAAGGGTTCCACCTGTTCCGTATGGAGGTACATATTCTTCATTCGCACGAACAACTGCCTTACAAGCTTCTACAAACATTTCTGTCGGAACTTGTGGCATCAAAAGACGATCACAAGTACGTTGCAGACGTTTGGCATTTTCGTCAGGACGGAACAGTTGAACACTGCCATCCTTAGTACGGTAAGCTTTCAAACCTTCGAATGCTTGTTGACCATAGTGAAGACTTGGAGAAGACTCTGAAATATGCAAGGTTGCATCTTCTGTAAGCTCTCCTTGATTCCATTGTCCATTTTTAAAATGAGCAATATAGCGATAAGGTAATTTCATATAGGAAAAACCGAGATTTTCCCAATCAATCGTTACTGTCATATTCCACTCCTTATTCTAAAAACCTATTTCTTTTATTCTACACTATTTTTCTAAAATAGCAAGTATATTTTGTAATTTTCAGAAAATTTCTTCAATAAAAAGAACCAGCTCTTAGAACTGATTCTTCATTTCACTTATTTAGCTTCAGTAAATACTTCTTTAAGATAAGCGTCAAAAACTTCTTCATCTGAAATCGTGTCAGAGATGAAGCTACCGTTACTTGTGCGTTCTGACAGATTCAAGTCTTGTAATCGGCTTTCATAGATTGTTCCTTTGTTAGATTGAATAATCAGAGTTTGATCGTTCCCGTCCACTTCTGTACTGAAGAGGTCACCAACGAAGCCTTGCTCTGCAACTGCTCCTGCTAAGAAGACACGATGCGGTTTGTTTTTCAACTCACGCAAGACTTGTAACCCACGTTTGGCACGGCTGGTTGCTGGAATTTCGTCAACAGAAACACGTTTCAAACTTCCACGCTGAGTCAAGAGGTAGAAGGACGAGGTATTACAGATAAAGGCGGATTGGAGGACGTCATCTTCTTTCAGGTTCATAGCCTTGACACCTGCAGCCTTGGCACCGACAACCGGAACCTCTTCAATATTGAAACGCAGGGCATAACCATTTTGGCTAATCAAGAGAACATCATCCAGTTTAATTGGAGCCACTGCCACAATCTGGTCTGTCTCATCTTTTAGTTTAGCATACTTGACAGACTTAGATTTATAGGTCCGCCATGGAGTGAACTCTTTTCGCTCTACACGCTTGATTTGACCAAGACGAGTTGCAGCAAAGTAAGTTGTCGCATCATCAAACTGATCTACTACTTCCACATAAAGGATTTCTTCGTTAGTTTCAAAATTTGTAATGGTCTGGCTCAGATGCTCTCCGATGTCTTTCCAACGAATATCTGCTAATTCATGGATTGGTCTGTAGATGACATTTCCAAGACTTGTGAACATCAAGAGATGCTGGGTTGTCTTAGCAGCTTGAACAAAAATCAAACGGTCATCATCACGTTTGCCAATTTCCTCTAGCGTTGAAGCTGCAAAAGAACGTGGACTGGTACGCTTGATGTAACCTGCCTTGGTCACGCTGACGTAGGTATCTTCCTCGGCGATAAGACTGGCTGTATCAATCTCAATTGCTTTCGCAGTGTCTTCTAGAGAACTCAAACGCGGAGTCGCAAACTTCTTCTTAACCTCACGAAGTTCTTTCTTCATGAGATTGTACATAGTCCGCTCATCACCGATAATAGCCGTAAGCATGGCAATCTTCTCACGAAGTTCTGCTTCTTCTTCCTGTAAGACAACCACATCGGTATTGGTCAAACGATACAGTTGCAAGGTTACGATAGCCTCAGCCTGTTCTTCCGTAAAATCATAGCTGACCTTAAGATTTTCCTTAGCGTCAGCCTTATTCTCAGAAGCACGGATAAGCGCAATGACTTCGTCCAAGATTGAAATCACACGAATCAAACCTTCGACGATATGGAGACGTTTTTCAGCCTTTTCCTTATCAAAGCGTGAACGCGCCAAAATCACTTCACGACGGTGGGCAATATAGCTAGACAAGATTGGAACGATCCCAACCTGACGAGGCGTGAAATTGTCAATTGCCACCATGTTAAAATTGTAATTGATTTGTAGGTCAGTGTACTTAAATAGGTAGTTGAGAACAAGCTCCGTATTAGCGTCTTTCTTGAGTTCAATCGCGATACGAAGACCGTCACGGTCAGACTCATCGCGAACCTCAGCAATACCTGCCACCTTATTATTGACACGAACATCATCAATCTTCTTGACTAGATTGGCCTTGTTGATTTCATAAGGAATCTCAGTAACAACAATTTGTTCCTTACCACCTTTTAGATTTTCAATCTCAGTCTTGGAACGAACAACCACGCGCCCTTTCCCAGTTTCATAGGCCTTCTTGATTTCATCACGACCCTGGATAATCCCTCCAGTCGGGAAGTCTGGTCCAGGCAAGAATTCCATGAGTTTATCCACCTTGGCAGTTGGATGGTCAATCATGTAAACAGCTGTATCGATGACCTCAGCTAAATTATGAGGTGGAATATCTGTCGCATATCCAGCCGAAATACCAGTCGATCCATTTACCAAGAGATTTGGAAAGGCTGCTGGCAAGACTGTCGGCTCTTTTTCGGTGTCATCAAAGTTCCAAGCAAAGGGAACTGTCTTCTTCTCGATATCCTGAAGAAGATAGCTAGCAATTTCAGACAGACGTGCCTCAGTATAACGCATAGCCGCAGGCGGATCTCCGTCCATAGAACCGTTATTACCGTGCATTTCGACCAAAATCTCACGATTTTTCCAATCCTGAGACATACGAACCATGGCATCATAGATGGAGCTGTCACCGTGTGGGTGAAAATTCCCCATGATGTTCCCGACTGACTTGGCCGACTTACGGTAGCTCTTGTCAAAAGTATTGCCATCTTTATTCATCGAATAAAGAATACGACGCTGAACCGGCTTGAGTCCATCACGAATATCTGGCAAAGCCCGGTCTTGAATAATGTACTTGGAGTAGCGACCAAAGCGCTCTCCCATGATGTCCTCAAGGGACATGTTTTGAATGTTACTCATATAGGATACAGAGCCCTCAAAATACAAAGGAAAAATAGGAAATTTTTAAAGTAAGCAAGCTCACAAGAGAATTTCTCTTTTTAACACAGCATTTAGGGCGTGTTCAACTCCTTTCAAAGAATGTAGGGTAGTTTTTTATAGAAAAGGTGTTCAGTTACTATAAATAACCAAACTATCCTTTCTGTAGTTTAATCTTTTTAATTAGTCAGCGATTTAGAAGTCTCTCCTCAGCATACTCAATCATCTTCTCAGCTACTTCTTTATCGTAGTTAAAGCCCATCTTGTTAGCAAGGTATCGTGCCTCTTGGTGGAAAAGCTTCATTGTAGCAAACAATGACTGAGTAAGTTTCTCTACACTTGAGAAATCAAGCAGGTTCGAGAATTCTTTCTCTTTCTCAGCAGGTAAATAATTAAAGAGATACTTGTAGTTCTTTCCGATATCAACTTTCCCCCTATCACTTGTGACCTGCCAAGCTAAGACCTTCAGCAATTCTTGCTGACAAATACCGTAGAGATGGTCCGTCGCATAGATGACTTGATTGCGACAAATCCCTTTGACCACGTAGGCCGACACCCACCAAAATTCATTACAGGATTTTTCAAAATCCGTTTCAGTAGCTGGACTTGTCCAGTATCGCTCTAGATTTTGGGAACAGGGTTCAAATAAATGTTCTGGGTCTTCCAAAACAGTGAATCCTGCCTCACTATCCACCCACTCTTGAATGTGGGCTTTAGAGCAGAGAGTCAAATCAATCCGATTGCCATCTTCAAAGAGCATAAGATATAGACGACGATGGTCAAGAGCAACCTCTTGCTCAATAATGCGTTTGCCAAACTGGTCTAGCCAAGAAAGATTGCTTGTCAGATTAGCCAAATCATCCACGACATAAACAACATCATAGTCTTGAAATTCATCTTTTGGGGCCTTTGGGTTTGTCCGTGAACCAGACATGGCGACAGCTTTGACTTGTAAAGTTTTGGCAGTCTGTAAAATCAGATCTAGCATTTCTGTTTCAGCTCTCATGTTGATATCCATTCATTAAAAAGTGACTTAAAACACTGTCGCTTCTTCCAGCGTAAACTTGACATTATCCTCAATCCACTTACGTCGTGGCTCGACCTTATCCCCCATAAGGACATTGACGCGACGTTCGGCGCGAGCAAGATCTTCGATAGTGACACGAATGAGAGTTCGAGTTTCCGGATTCATGGTTGTTTCCCAGAGTTGATCCGCATTCATCTCTCCAAGCCCCTTGTAGCGTTGGAGTGTTGCACCTTTACCGAACTGTTTGCGAAGTTCTTCTAATTCGCCATCCGTCCATGCATAGGCTACTTCTTCTTTCTTGCCTTTGCCTTTGGACATCTTGTAAAGAGGCGGAAGGGCGATATAGACATGGCCTGCCTCAACTAGCGGACGCATGTAGCGATAAAAGAATGTTAAAAGAAGAGTCTGGATATGGGCACCGTCAGTATCCGCATCGGTCATGATAATAATCTTGTCATAGTTGGCATCTTCAATAGAAAAATCTGCTCCCACACCCGCACCGATTGTATAAATCATGGTGTTGATTTCTTCATTTTTGAGGATATCCGCCATCTTGGCTTTGGCTGTATTGATAACCTTACCACGAAGAGGCAAGATTGCCTGGAACTTGCGGTCACGGCCTTGTTTGGCAGAACCTCCGGCAGAATCCCCCTCGACTAGATAGAGTTCATTTTTAGCTGGATTCTTAGACTGGGCTGGGGTCAATTTCCCAGACAACAATCCCTTATCTTTCTTATTTTTCTTCCCATTTCGACTCTCATCACGCGCCTTACGTGCCGCTTCACGAGCATCACGGGCCTTGATGGCTTTGCGAATAAGATTTGAAGCTAATTCCCCATTTTCCATAAGGAAGAAAGTCAACTTATCAGCTACAATTCCATCCACAACTGGACGAGCCAGTGGGCTTCCCAATTTATCCTTTGTCTGACCTTCAAACTGGAGGTGTTCTTCAGGAACAAGGATAGAAAGAACGGCTGCTAGTCCTTCACGATAGTCTGACCCTTCAAGGTTTTTATCTTTTTCCTTGAGAAGCCCAGTCTTACGCGCATAGTCATTCATAACCTTGGTAATGGCAGACTTGAGTCCTGTCTCGTGCGTTCCACCGTCCTTGGTGCGAACGTTATTGACAAAGGATAGAATGTTATCTGAAAATCCGTCATTGTACTGGAGGGCCACTTCCACTTGGAAACCATTGTCTTCCCCTTCAAAGTAAAGAACTGGCGTTAAGGTCTCCTTGTCTTCGTTGAGGTAAGAAACAAAGTCTTGTACCCCATTTTCATAGTGGAATTCAATCGCTTCGTCTGTGCGTTTATCCGTTAGAGACAAGGTCACATTTTTTAAAAGAAAGGCTGACTCATTGAGGCGTTCTGAGATGGTATTGTACTTGAAATCTGTCGTAGAGAAGATCGTCGCATCAGGCATAAACGTAACCTTGGTACCTGTTTTAGACTTGGGCGCTGTACCGATTTTCTTCAAAGTCGTAACAGGTTTGCCACCATTTTCAAAACGTTGCTTGTAGATTGCACCGTCACGAGTGATTTCAACTTCTAGCCAGCTAGAAAGGGCGTTAACTACGGAAGAACCCACCCCGTGCAGACCACCTGATGTCTTATAACCACCTTGACCGAATTTCCCTCCGGCGTGGAGAATGGTAAAGATTACTTCAACCGTTGGGATTCCCATCGCGTGCATTCCAGTCGGCATCCCACGTCCGTGGTCTTGAACCGTTAAACTGCCGTCTTTATTAATGGTCACATCAATACGGTCACCAAATCCAGACAAGGCTTCATCGACAGCATTATCGACGATTTCCCAGACGAGATGATGAAGACCTGCCCCATCAGTCGATCCGATATACATCCCTGGACGTTTACGGACGGCATCCAACCCTTCTAGCACCTGAATGGCGTCATCATTATAATTGTTAATATTGATTTCCTTTTTTGACACAAGGAACCTCCTATTCGTTCATCTTTACTATTCTACAGGTTTTCTAAGGATTTTGCAAAATTTTTCTTTCTCCGCTGTGACAATTTCAGAAGAGATTCTCTGCCTTTCTTCTCCATTTCATGATATAATAGGAGTATGATTACAATAGTTTTATTAATCCTAGCCTATCTGCTGGGTTCGATTCCGTCTGGTCTCTGGATTGGACAAGTATTCTTTCAAATCAATCTGCGCGAGCATGGTTCTGGTAACACTGGAACGACCAATACCTTCCGCATTTTAGGCAAGAAAGCTGGTATGGCAACCTTTGTGATTGACTTTTTCAAAGGAACCCTAGCAACCCTTCTTCCGATTATGTTTCATCTGCAAGGCGTTTCGCCTCTCATCTTTGGACTTTTGGCTGTTATTGGACATACCTTTCCTATCTTTGCAGGATTTAAGGGTGGTAAGGCTGTCGCAACCAGTGCAGGTGTGATTTTCGGATTTGCGCCTATCTTCTGTCTCTACCTTGCGGTTGTTTTCTTTGGAACCCTCTATCTAGGTAGTATGATTTCGCTGTCTAGTGTCACAGCATCTATCGCGGCTGTCATCGGAGTTCTACTCTTTCCACTTTTTGGTTTTATTTTGAGTAACTATGACCCTCTCTTCATCGCCATTATCCTAGCTCTTGCTAGTTTGATTATCATTCGTCATAAGGATAATATCACACGTATCAAAAATAAAACTGAAAATCTTGTCCCTTGGGGATTGAACTTAATCCATCAAAATCCTAAAAAATAAAACGCCAGTTTGAACAGAACTGACGTTTTTTTGTATGCTTATTTTGATTTGATATAGTTGATACCATCTGCTTTTGGTGCGACTGCTTTTCCAAAGAAGGCTGCCAAGACAAGAATTGTCAAAACATAAGGTGCAATTTGAAGATAAACCGCAGGCACTCCTTGTAGGAATGGCAATTGAGAACCAATAACAGCTAAACTTTGTGAAAGTCCAAAGAAGAGACTTGAAAGCATAGCTCCGATTGGATTCCATTTCCCAAAGATCATCGCAGCAAGGGCGATAAATCCAGGTCCAACAATAGTTGTCACTGAGAAGTTAACTGAGATGGATTGAGCATAAATCGCTCCGCCAATTCCACCTAGGAAACCTGAAATGATAACCCCTAAATATCTCATTTTGTAGACGTTGATTCCCAATGTGTCCGCTGCTTGCGGATGTTCACCTACAGAGCGGAGACGAAGACCAAAGCGGGTCTTGAAGAGGATAAACCAAGCAAGGAATGAGAAGGCAATCGCGATATAACCTAGCAGACTTGTTGATTTGAAGAAAATATCACCAATCACTGGGATATTTGCCAAGACTGGGAAGTCAAAGCGTCCAAAAGTCTGACTTAAGTTATCTGTTTGTCCTTTATTATAAAGAACTTTCACTAAGAAAACAGCCAAGGAAGGCGCCATCAAGTTCAATACTGTACCGCTGACAACATGATCTGCACGGAAATGAACTGTTGCTGCTGCGTGGATGATAGAAAAGATTCCCCCTACCAATCCTGCAACTAACAAAGATAGCCATGGAGTTGCTGCTCCAAATTGTTCTGCAAATTCAAGGTTAAAGACAACTCCAGAAAAGGCACCCATAACCATAATTCCTTCAAGGCCGACGTTTACGATACCACCACGTTCAGAGAAAACACCACCAATACTTGTAAAGATGAGGGGAGCTGAGTAAATCAGCATAGAAGACACCAAGAGGGTGAGCAAGGTTGTAATAGACATCTTTACTTACCTCCTTTAACTTGTTTTTTCGGTTTGACAAAGCGTTCGATAAGGTAATGAACACTGACAAAGAAGATAATAGACGCTGTTACAATGCTGACAAGCTCAGACGGTACCTGCGCCGCATTCATACCTGGGGCTCCAACTTGGAGAACACCAAATAGGAAGGCTGCAAAGAGAATACCAATTGGTGAGTTGGCCGCAAGCAGACTAACCGCCATCCCGTTAAATCCGACAGCTAAAGATGCCCCTTGAACATAGACGTTCTGGAAGGTTCCAAGCCCTTCAACAGCTCCACCAAGACCTGCCAAAGCACCTGAAATAATCATTGAGAGGATAATCGTTCTTTTTGCAGAAATACCAGCATATTCTGAAGCATGTGGATTAAGACCAACTGCACGAATTTCAAAACCAAGAGTCGTTTTCTTGAGCATGAACCAAATAACTACAACGGCAATGATAGCAAAGAAAATACCAATATTCATCCGTGAGTTACCAGTCAACTCAGACAACCAAGGTGTCTGGTAGGTTGCATTAGCCCCAACACGAATGGTCGAATCTGTACTTTGCATGAAGTCTTTAGGGAAGGCATGGATAAAGGCATTCCCTACATACAAAACGATGTAGTTCATCATGATGGTTACGATAACCTCTGACGTCCCTAGATAGGCTCTCAGAATACCTGGAATCGCTCCGACAATTCCTCCCGCAATCAAAGCAATCACGATAGTTGCTAGAATCATCAAGGGACGCGGCATATCTGGATGCGACAAGGCAAACCAACCACTAAGAATCCAACCTGCCAAAGCCTGACCAGGAAGTCCAACGTTAAAGAAACCTGCACGACTGGCAACAGCAAAACCAAGACCAATCAAGACCAAAGGCCCCATAGCACGGAAGATTTCCCCAATCCCACGTAAGCTACCAAAGGCTGTATAGAACAATTCTTCGTAGCCCCAAATAGCATCATAACCGAAGATCCACATGACAATGGCTCCGAGTAAAATTCCTAGGAAGACAGAAATCAAGGGAACCGAAATTTGTTGTAATTTTTTAGACATCACTCTTCTCCTTTCCCAAGTTTCCACCAGCCATCAAGACACCAAGTTCTTGTTTATTGGTTGTTTCTGGTGATACAATACCTTGAATCTTACCATCGTGGATAACGGCAATACGGTCTGAGACGTTTAAAATCTCATCCAATTCAAAGCTGACAACAAGGACAGCCTTCCCATTATCACGCTCTTCAATCAAGCGTTTGTGGATATATTCAATGGCGCCGACATCCAACCCACGAGTTGGCTGGCTGACGATAAGGAGATCAGGATCACGATCAATTTCACGAGCAATAATTGCTTTTTGTTGATTTCCTCCTGAGAGTGCTGCTGCAGGAACAAATTCACTGGCAGCACGAACATCAAACTCTTCCATTAGCTTTTTAGCATAAGAAGTAATATTTGAATAGTTCAAAATTCCATTTTTACTATGTGGTTCTTTATAGTAGGTTTGAAGGGCAATATTTTCAGAAATCATCATTTCCAAAATCAAACCATCACGGTGACGATCTTCTGGAACGTGCCCAACACTCAACTCTGTAATCTGACGTGGGTGCAAGCCTACAATTGAATCTCCTTTTAGCTCAATGCCTCCAGATTCAACCTTGCGAAGACCTGTGATGGCTTGAATCAGTTCAGACTGACCATTTCCATCAATCCCCGCAATCCCAACAATCTCTCCAGCACGAACATCCAAGGATAGATTTTTCACAGCTGGGACACCGCGGTTTTCATTGACCACCAAGTCTTTAATAGACAAGACCACTTCTTTTGGTTGAGAGACTTGCTTCTCTGTTTTAAAGGAAACAGAACGACCTACCATCATTTCTGCCAAATCAGCATTGGTAGCCCCTGCAATTTCGACAGTTTCAATTGATTTTCCACGACGGATAACTGTAACGCGGTCAGAAACTGCTCGAATCTCATCCAACTTGTGGGTGATCAAGATAATTGATTTTCCTTCTTTGACAAGATTTTTCATAATAGCCATCAACTCATCAATTTCTGATGGAGTCAAGACAGCCGTTGGTTCGTCAAAGATAAGGATATCAGCCCCCCGATAAAGGGTTTTTAAAATTTCTACACGTTGTTGGGCTCCAACTGAGATGTCTGCCACTTTAGCAGAAGGATCAACAGCTAAGCCATAACGTTCAGAAAGAGCCTTGATTTCTTTGCTAGCTCCAGCGATATCTAATACACCATTTTTAGTTAATTCACTACCTAAAATGATGTTTTCAGCCACTGTAAAAGCTTCTACCAACATAAAGTGCTGGTGAACCATTCCGATTCCCAAGCTAGCTGCTTTAGATGGTGAATCGAGGTTGACAACTTGACCGTTGACCACAATTTCACCACTGGTTGGTTCAAGAAGCCCTGCTAACATGTTCATGAGCGTGGACTTTCCAGCCCCATTTTCTCCTAAAAGTGCATGAATTTCACCTTTTCGTAGGTGCAAGTTGATTTTGTCGTTGGCAACAAATTCACCAAACACCTTGGTAATATCACGCATCTCAATGACATTTT
Organism: Streptococcus bovismuti; assembly: GCF_042436615.2. Lineage (GTDB taxonomy): Bacteria > Bacillota > Bacilli > Lactobacillales > Streptococcaceae > Streptococcus. Next base: position 560,400 of record NZ_JBHMFR020000001.1, read on the forward strand.
CGTGTGCCATGTGCTCTTCCTTTCAGAGTCTTATTTTATTTCAATAAAACTTGCTAGTTTCTCTAGTAGCAAGCTTTACTGAGACAAAATGACTTTGCCTCAACTCTTAAAAAAGCGGCCGAGGGCCGCTTCCTAAGAAATGACTTCCATCCATTATTTTTCAGGAACTTTTACGCTTCCATCAAGGATTTTAGCTTTTGCATCTTCAACAGCTTTTTTACCTTCTTCTGAAAGGTTTGTTACTGCCAAGTCAACCCCTTTATCTTTCAATGAGTAAACGATCACTTGACCGCCAGGGAATTCACCTTTTTCTGCCTTGTTAGCAATATCTTTTACAGTTGTACCAACTTGTTTCAAAGTAGATACAAGAACAAAGTTTGATTCTTTTCCATCTTTAGAAGTGTATTTGCCTTCTGCTACTTGGTCACGGTCAACACCGATAACCCAAACTTTTTCCCCTTCAGGACGGCTTTCGTTGAGTGATTTTGCTTCTGCAAAGACACCAGCACCTGTTCCACCTGCTGCTTGGTAAACAACGTCTGCACCAGCTGCGTATTGTGCAGCTGCAATTGTTTTACCTTTAGCAGCATCACCAAATGAACCAGCGTAGTCAACTTGTACTTTGATAGATGGGTCTACTGATTCAACACCTGCTTTAAATCCAGCTGCAAAACGTGAGATAACTTCAGATTCAATACCACCTACAAAACCAACTTGTTTTGTTTTAGTTGTTTTAGCCGCTGCAACACCTGCAAGGTAAGCCGCTTCATTATCAGCAAATGTTACACTAGCAACATTCTTTTGATCTTTAATCACATCATCAATCAAGACATAGTTCAAGTCAGAGTGGTCTTTTGCTGCTTCTTCAACCGCATTGTGAAGGGCAAAACCAACACCGAAGATTAGGTTGTAGCTTCCAGCCGCTTGTTGCAAGTTGTTAGCGTAGTCAGCTTCACTTGTTGATTGGAAGTAAGTGAAACCTTTATCTTTTGAAAGATTGTGTTCTTTACCCCAGTCTTGCAAACCTTCCCAAGCTGATTGGTTGAATGATTTGTCATCAACACCACCAGTATCAGTGACGATTGCTGCTTTTGTCTTCACATCAGAAGATGAAGCTGCGTTACGAGAAGAGCGGTTACCACATGCAGCAAGTCCAACTGCTGCCACTGCAACTAGACCAAGGCCTAGCCATTGTTTCTTGTTCATTACTGAACCTCCTAAATAAGATGTGCAACGATGTTGCAAGTATGGATTGGTTGGCCACAAGGACCGTGCCACTCAGAGAGCGACTCAGACTAGTTTAAGTCTGTAAAAGAGTATGGAAGTAACTCCCCGACCGTCATCTCGACCGTCGATTTATCTTTTGCGACTAAGGTCACTTTTAGATCTTGTTCAAAAAATTCAGCCATCACTTGGCGACAAGCACCACATGGCGAGATTGGTTTTTCAGTTTGTCCATAAACAATCAATTCGGAAAACTCTCTTTGGCCTTCGGAAACTGCTTTAAAAATCGCTGTACGCTCTCCGCAGTTGGTCAAAGGATAGCTAGCATTCTCAATATTGACACCTGTATAAGTGCTACCATCTTTTGTCACTAAAACAGCTCCGACTGGAAAATGAGAATAGGGCACATAGGCTTTCTTGCTGGTTTCAATTGCTAGTTCAATCAACTCAGTAGTCGCCATCTGCCAATTCTCCTTTTAAAATGGCTACCCCAGCTGACGTTCCGATACGAGTCGCACCTGCTTCAACAAAGGCAAGAGCATCTGCATAAGAACGAGCTCCACCAGCAGCCTTAACTCCCATATCAGGTCCAACTGTTTCACGCATTAATCTAACATCTGCTACTGTAGCGCCACCAGTTGAAAAGCCAGTAGATGTTTTAACAAAGTCAGCTCCCGCTTTTTGAGCTAATTGGCAGGCTACAACTTTTTCTTGGTCAGTCAGAAGGCAAGCTTCAATAATGACTTTCACTAACTTGTTACCACTTGCTTCCACAACCGCACAAATGTCCGATTCAACCAAATTAAGATTACCTGATTTGAGAGCTCCAACATTGATCACCATATCAATCTCATCTGCACCATTTTGGATAGCTTCCTTGGTTTCAAAAGCTTTCACAGCTGAAGTTGTTGCCCCCAAAGGGAAACCTACTACTGTACAGACCTTGACATCTGTGTCTTCAAGCCCTTTTTTAGCATGTTCAACCCAGGTCGGATTAACGCAAACACTGGCAAAATCATACTCTCTAGCTTCAGACAACAAACAATCAATTTGATTTTCTGTCGCATCTTGTTTCAAAAGTGTATGATCGATATATTTATTTAATTTCATATTCGGATTCTCCTGCAGTTTATGAGATGATTTCTATAATTTCTCGTAAACTTTGCACGCTATCATTTATTTTAACATATTTTTGAAAATCTGTAACTAGCTGAGGAGAAATTTTTCCATTTGTGTATACTTTTGCAACAATTTCTCCCTTTTGAACGGAATCTCCAACTTTCTTTTCAAAAACAATTCCTGTTTCATAGTCCAAGGCATCAGACTTGACTGCACGGCCTGCCCCCAGTCTCATAGCATAAAGCCCAAATTCCATAGCTGGAAGAGCTGAAATGACCCCCGTTTCCTGAGCAGGGATTTCCACCACATGGGCTACATTTACAGGACGATAGAGGTCTTCCAAGTCTCCACCCTGGGCTTGGACCATTTCCTCAAACTTAGCCAGTGCCTTGCCATTCTCAAGATGTTGGCGAACTTCTTCAACTGTCTTGTTAACATTTGCCAGACCAAGCATAATTTGAGCCAATTCGCATATAAAATGGGTAATATCCTGACGTCCTTGACCTTGTAAAATCTCCAGTGCTTCAAGAATTTCTAGACGATTTCCAATCGCTCGTCCCAAGGGCTGACTCATATCCGTAATCACTGCTACCGTCTTTCGACCAACTGCCTTACCAAGTTCCACCATGGTTTGAGCCAATTCACGCGCCTCATCAACCGTCTTCATGAAGGCACCCTCACCGACAGTCACGTCTAGCAAAATAGCATCCGCCCCTGCCGCGATTTTCTTGCTCATCACCGAACTCGCAATCAAAGGAATCGTGTCGACAGTTGCTGTCACATCACGGAGAGCGTAGAGAAGCTTATCCGCTTTGACCAGCTGATCTGATTGCCCAATGACAGATACACCAATATCCTGCACTTGTGCAATGAAATCCTCTTGACTGCGCTCAACTTGATAGCCCTTAATGGACTCCAATTTATCGATTGTTCCACCCGTATGGCCGAGCCCACGACCACTCATTTTTGCAACAGGCACACCAAAACTAGCAACAAGAGGAGCCAAAATCAAGGTCACCTTATCACCAACACCACCCGTAGAATGCTTGTCAACCTTAACCCCATCAATAGCAGATAAATCAAACTCTTGACCTGTCTGAACCATATTCATAGTTAGGTCTGAGATTTCTCGAGTCGTCATTCCTTTGAAATAGACAGCCATAGCAAAGGCAGACATCTGATAATCAGGAACCGTTCCTGACACATAGCCTTCAACTAGCCATTCAATTTCACTCGAGGTCAGTTCTTGCCCGTCTCGTTTCTTTTGGATTAAATCAACTGCTCTCATTCTTTCACACTTCTAAGGATGTAGTATCCCTTATCTTTTTTAACGACTTCACAATTGCCAAACACATCTTCCATCTTGGACTTAGCACTTGGAGCCCCCTGTTTTTTCTGGATAACGATTGTTAAATCCCCACCAGTTTCCAAGAAATCTTTACTTTTCTCAATGATTTCATGAACCACTTGCTTTCCTGCACGGATAGGAGGATTGGACATGACATGGTCAAATTTACCTTCAACTTGTTCATAGATGTTAGACTGGAAAATCGTCGCTTCTACTTTATTTCGTTCAGCATTTTGTCGGGCCAAATCCAAGGCACGATTATTAATATCGACCATGGTCGCCTGAACTCCATAAGCCTTAGCTAAGGACAACCCCAAAGGCCCGTAACCACAGCCTACATCAAGGACAGTTTCTCCTTGATTGACCTCAAGACACTTAAGCAAGAGTTGACTTCCAAAGTCAACCATTTTCTTGCTAAAAACACCCGCATCCGTCAAAAAGGTCATTTTTTCTCCCAACAAGTCCACTCTTAACTCATGAATGTCGTGAGCAGCATCAGGATTTTCTGCATAATACATTTTACTCATGAAACTATTTTACCATAATTTGACTTAAATTGTAAATCGTTTACAAATTGATCATAAAACAAAAAAGACTGAAGAAAGCTAGCCAAGAAGACATTTTCTTCAATCTCTTTCAACACTTATAAATAATAAGCCATTTAGAACTAGAAATATCATAATCAGGATAAAACAACAAATTTATCATCTATAATTAGGCTCATTTTTATGACTATTGCTTAACCTTCAGATACTTAATTATCAAGAGAATTCCCAACAGGATGTTTAGATAAAAGCCCAACTGATACGTTTTTGTCAGGATTTCCAAACTTGTCCAAAGTCGGATTAAATCTTCTAGCGACATGCGGAAGAAATAACCCTCTGTAGCAATCCATAGAACTAAAAAGACATAACTACCAGCAGCAAACCATTTCGTCCACCGTTTTTTTAGTAGGCAAGCAATCAAGAGCGAACAGATAAAAATAGCTGTTACAATAGCATGTTCCATCAAAAAAGTAAAACCGTAATAGATTTCCACAAAGCGTCTACCATTATCCGCATTCGCCCCTTTTATAAAAGGTAGTGCAAAACTTAAAATAAAACAAAGTTCCAATATGTAACGTTTTAAGATTTTCATAGTACACCTCCTATAAGTTGTAACCCTCAAAGCCTCCCTTATTAGCTTATAAGTCAGGATAAACCAGCTCCTACTTCATCAATAAATTGTTCATCCTCTATCTACCTCTATTATACGATATTGGCTTACTATCATCAAGAAACCGCTTTATTTTTTTAGCTTTTTATGGTATGATAGACAAAATATCTAGGGGAAAATAAATGACCAACGAATTTTTACATTTTGAAAAAATCAGCCGCCAGACTTGGCAATCTTTACATCGAAAGACGACACCTCCTTTGACAGAAGAGGAATTAGAATCCATCAAGAGTTTTAATGATCAGATTAGCCTGCAGGATGTTACCGATGTCTATCTTCCCCTAGCCCATCTCATCCAGATTTACAAGCGTACCAAGGATGATTTGGCCTTCTCAAAAGGAATTTTCCTTCAACGTGAAAGCAAATCCCAACCTTTTATCATTGGGGTTTCTGGTAGTGTTGCCGTTGGAAAATCCACAACCAGTCGCCTACTTCAAATCCTACTGTCTCGTACGCTTACAGATGCTAGGGTTGAGTTGGTAACAACTGATGGCTTTCTCTATCCCAACCAGACCTTGATTGAGCAAGGGATTTTAAATCGTAAGGGATTTCCTGAAAGCTATGATATGGAAGCTCTTCTCAACTTCTTGGATCGCATCAAAAATGGACAAGATGTAGATATACCTGTCTATTCTCATGAAGTCTACGACATCGTACCTGAGGAAAAACAAAGCGTCAAAGTTGCTGACTTTGTAATTGTTGAGGGGATTAATGTCTTTCAGAATCCACAAAACGAGCGTCTCTATATCACTGACTTCTTTGACTTTTCCATCTATGTTGATGCTGCAGTGGATGACATTGGGAGTTGGTATCTGGATCGTTTCTTGAAAATGCTGAGCCTAGCCCAAAACGACCCTGATAGCTACTATTATCGTTTTACTCAAATGCCGATTGGGGAAGTGGAAGCTTTTGCCCATCAGGTCTGGACTAGTATCAATCTCACAAATCTACAAAATTATATTGAACCAACTAGAAATCGTGCAGAAGTAATTCTTCATAAAACAAAGAACCATGAAATCGATGAAATTTACTTAAAAAAATAATTTTCCCTTGTCAAAACGTGAGTTTTCAGATATAATGGTATAGTTAGTAAATATGGAGGTAAGAACATTGGCAAACATTAAATCAGCTATCAAACGCGCTGAATTGAACGTTAAACAAAACGAAAAGAACTCAGCTCAAAAATCAGCTATGCGTACTGCTATCAAAGCTTTCGAAGCAAACCCATCTGAAGAACTTTTCCGTGCTGCTAGCTCAGCTATCGATAAAGCAGAAACTAAAGGTTTGATTCACAAAAACAAAGCAAGCCGCGACAAAGCTCGTCTTTCAGCTAAACTTGCTAAATAAGAAACAGTCCATAGAGGCTGTTTTTTTGTCCTCAAATAGGAAAAGGTAGAAAATGAAAATCGCGATTATTGGATATTCTGGTGCTGGTAAGTCAACTCTAGCAGAAAAGTTGTCTCACTACTACTCCATCCCAAAACTTCACATGGACACACTCCAATTTCAACCTGGTTGGCAAGACAGTGACCGTGAATGGATGTTGACCGAGATGAAAAACTTTCTCACCAAGCAGGAATCTTGGGTTATTGATGGCAACTACTCTTGGTGTTTCTATGAGGAAAGAATGAAAGAAGCAGATCAAATCATCTTTCTAAATTTCTCTCGATGGAATTGTTTGTTAAGAGCCTTTAAGCGCTATTTAAAATACAAAGGAAAAGTCAGAGAAAGTATGGCCACAGGTTGTCCTGAGCGTTTTGACTGGGAATTTATCCGCTGGATTCTTTGGGATGGACGAACAAAAAATGCTAAAGAAAGATACCAACACTTAAGCAATACTTACCCAGAAAAGTTGCGTATTCTTTATTCTCAAGCAGAGATTGATTGTTTCTTGCAATCTCTTAAAAATAGACGATAGAGTAACGTTTCATTAAGGTCAGCATGGGCTGAATGACTAAAAAAGGAAGATTTTCATCCAGAAAATTTTCCTTTTGTGTTTTCTTTTATTCTGCAATCAAGGTTTCTAATCCAACCTTCATCATATCGGTGAAGGTATTTTGGCGTTCTTCTGCAGTTGTATCTTCGTCTGGATTAACCAAACTATCAGAGATAGTCATAATAGCAAGGGCATCAACATGGTGTTTGGCTGCCAGATAGTAAAGTGCTGCTGCTTCCATTTCCACAGCCTTGACTCCCCATTTACCAAGTTCGATGTTCTTTTCAAAGTAGTTTGAATAAAAGACATCTGAAGACAAAACATTTCCAACATGGGTTGTCATACCGAGTTCTTTAGCAATATGGTAGGCCTTGTCTAGCAAATCAAAGCTAGCGATTTGTGGAAAATCGTACTGTGGCCAATCGTTACGTACGATGTTTGAGTTTGTTGCAGCAGCCTGTGCCAAGACCAATTCACGAACGTGAACATCTTCATTCAAAGAACCTGCAGTTCCCACACGGATTAATTTCTTCACACCGTAGTCAACAATCAACTCACGCGCATAAATCGAAATAGATGGCATTCCCATCCCAGTTCCCATGACAGAAACACGGTGTCCCTTGTAAGTACCAGTATAACCAAACATGTTACGAACTTCGTTAAAACAAACAGCATCTTCAAGGAAGTTCTCCGCAATAAACTTAGCACGAAGAGGATCCCCAGGAAGAAGAATCTTATCAGCAATTTCACCCTGCTGAGCAGCAATATGGATAGACATAATTTATGATACAAAGAGCGACAAGAAAAAGACTGAAAATTAGGAATCTGACGAGAAATCCTGATTTCTCAGTCAGATTATCTATTTTCCGAGTTTTCCGCTCGTGTTCAAATTAGAACACACGCTCTACCTTTCTTTTTTATATGTTTCTATTATATACTTTTATTTTTATATTTTATAGCTAGGAAAAATCGGATTCAATCAAGACTCCAATAAGCCTACTTCATTCTTATTTAAAACAGTTATAAATAAATTGAAAGTTTTTTTAATCTTTTAAATCAAATCATTGACTAGAAGAAATGGGCATTTCCTACCTAATTACTTTATTCTTTGACTTCTGACACAGTATGCTCCCCCAAGGAAAGCTATCTAACATTTTTGCAAAGTCATAAGCTAGGAAAGCCGTTATTAAGAGATAAGGAAGAGAATCTAAACCTATCCCCGTGAAGCCTATTACTAATCCAGTTGCAGACAAGGGAGCCCTCAAGGTCACAGATAAAAAGCAAACAGATCCCAAAAGCAACATGGTTAACTGACTATCTCCACCTAGAATTATGCCAAGGAGGGCAGCTCCAGCTATCCCCAAAGCAAAAGATGGAGTAAGTGTACCACCATAGGCCCCTGCCCAAAGAGTAATAAGAACGACCAATGCTTTTAGGATAAACAAGAGGAGTACTGTTTTGCCACTACTACCATTCAATACTTCCTGAGCCATCATCCGTCCATTTCCAAGTAGATGTGGAAAATAACTTGCCAATCCAACAAGAAAAAGAAAAGCTGTAGGCAATGCGAGAAGTACTCGTTTATCTTTTATTCTGTTTGAAGACGCTGCCTTACTTAAGCGACCAAAAAGCCAAGCTAGTGGGGTTAAGAAAAGAAGTAATAAGGGAATAATCCATATTTCCTTTAATGACCACGTGATGGCTGAAATCTGGTAGAGAGCCTGATCTGAAATAACCAAGCCTGCTATATAGGTTGAGATATAGGTAGTCAAACCGACTAAGACAAATCGTTTAATAGATAGAGCAATTCCTAGGGTTTCAAAAACAAAGAAGACGCTCGTTAATGGAACCTGATAGACAGCTGCTAAACCAGCACCAGCACCACAAGCAAGGAGAAAAATACGATCCTTTATAGACAGTATACATATATTTCCAATTGGTCCTGCAAATAGAGTCCCAATCTCTCGTGGCGCAGCTTCTTTACCAATAGGTGCTCCCCCTCCAACTGCAATGATCTGCCAAATTGAATGAAATAGCTGTCTTAAAAAATGAAGCTTGTATTGTGCAGTCTCATCCTTCATCTGAGCTTTTATGGAATAAATCTTCGACCCTTTTTGCAAGAAATACCAGACCAAGGCTGAGCCAAGACCCACGATTATTAAACTTAATCCTATCCGTGACGAGGAAACTCCATCTGTCAAAAATCCAGTATGATGCTCTGACTGACCAAAAGCTAGACTCTCTACCATCTCTAAAAGATAATGGAGAAATATACCAGATAAACCAGTAACTATTCCTTGTAGAATTACTGCTAGGAATAATCTAAAATTATAAGGAATCTTTCGAAAAAATCTCCTCGATTCTTTTAACATGATTACAATTCAGCAAGAATTGCTTTCAGCAAGCCCTTGAAATCACCTTTGACACGTTCGGTTACTTCTACAACTTCTTCGTGGTTGAGTTCTTCTTGGAAACCTGCAGCATGGTTAGTAATACATGAAATACCGAGAACTTTCAAGCCAGAGTGGGCTGCCACGATAACTTCAGGAACCGTAGACATACCGACTGCATCAGCTCCCAGTGTCTTATAGGCACGAATCTCTGCTGGTGTTTCATAAGTTGGACCAGTAACACCAATATAGACACCTTCATCAAGCTTGATACCAAGTTTCTTAGCCACTTGATGAGCCACCTCACGGTATTCTGGTGTGTAGGCTTTAGACATGTCTGGGAAACGTGGACCAAATTCATCTAAGTTTTCACCCATCAATGGGTTTTGCCCCGTCATATTGATATGGTCTGAGATAGCCATCAAAGTGCCAGGACCATATCCAATACCACCAGCTGCATTGGTTACAATGACACCTTCACATCCAAGAACTTTCATGACACGTACTGGGAAAGTCACGACTTCCAGAGGATTTCCTTCGTAGAAATGGAAACGCCCTTGAAGAGCCAAAACCTTGCGACCTGCAAGTTCCCCATATACCAATTTACCAGCGTGACCAACTACTGTTGAACGGCCCCAGTTTGGAATATCAGCATAGTCTACTACAACTGGATTTTCGATTTCTTCTGCCAATTCTCCCAAACCTGATCCAAGGATTAGACCAAACTCAGGCGCTTGGATTCCCTTGTCTTTCAGGAAAGCAGCTGTTTCATTGATTTTGTCTAAAAATGTCATTATGTGTCTCCTTTATAATTTTTTAAGCATTTGACCGATTTTGTCAAAGGTTTTTGCATTGCGAATGGTGATTTGGCGGTAGAAAGGCATCTTGAGCAAGTACTTATGATAGGCAGTGGCATAGTAAGATTCTTCAGAAAATTTCCCCCAGAAAATCCCAATTCTTCCAAAATGAACCACTTCATCTTCCAGTTCCAAACTGTCCACTTTCTCGATGACTTGATCCACATCCAAGCCCTCCGTGTAGAAGAGGACATCTTTTCGAGCCAAATCTTCGTTCCACCAAGCTGGCAGATTCTCCACTTCTGCTTCATAGTCTTCTTGACTCAGCAAAGAAAAACTCTGAATAAATGGATAATGGACTGCAAAGAAAGCCTCTAACTTTTCAACCAATTGGTCTTTGAGAACTCTCGAAGTAAAGAAAATATTGCCACTGTTGATGTAGGTTTCAACCTTTTCCAGTCCCAACTCTGTCAGTTCTTGACGAAGTTGCGCCATGACAACCTTATTTTTCCCTCCGACATTAATGCCCCGAACAAGTAAAGCATATCGCGTCATCTTATACCAATTTATCTAAGAAACTTTCCCCAATCATGGCAGTTTCAACACCAAAGTTATCGGCAACAGTCGCTGAGATATCTGCAAAATGTCCAACTGGAATGACACCATTTCCTTTAAAGGAAGGACTGTAAGCCAAAAGTGGAATATATTCACGAGTGTGGTCTGTTCCTGCATAGGTTGGGTCATTTCCATGGTCCGCAGTTATCAAGAGAAGGTCATTCTCTCTCATAGCTGCGATAATTTCAGGCAAGCGTTCATCAAACTCATGCAAGCAATCACGGTAACCATGAGCATTGCGGCGGTGACCGTAAAGAGCATCAAAGTCTACCAAGTTTGTGAAGGAGAATCCTTTTTCAAACTCAGCAAGTCCCATGGTCTTCAATAATGTATCAATTCCGTGGCTGTTTGATTTGTTGTGACCCATGTCATGGTTGATACCAGCGCCGTTAAAGATATCATTGATTTTACCAACAGCATAAGTATCGATACCAGCTTCATTTAATTTATCCAAAACAGTTGGTGCAAATGGTGAAACTGCCAAGTCACGACGATTTGCAGTACGGGTGAAGTTACCTGGCTCACCAACATAAGGACGAGCAATGATACGACCTAGAAGGGCTGGGCGCTCAAGGGTAATCGAACGAGCGTATTCACAGATACGGTAGAGTTCATCCAGAGGAATGATGTCTTCGTGGGCAGCAATTTGCAAAACAGGATCAGCTGAAGTATAGATAATCAACTCTCCAGTTTCCATTTGACGTGGTCCAAAATCATCGATAACTGCTGTTCCTGAGTAAGGTTTGTTGGCTTCACGAATGACCTTGCGTCCTGAGAATTCTTCAATTTTTGTCAAGATTTCTTCTGGGAATCCGTTCCAGAAAGTATCGAAAGGCTCAGTGATATTTAGTCCCATGATTTCCCAGTGTCCAGTCATAGTATCCTTACCAAGAGATACTTCTTCTAATTTTGTTGCATATCCAGTTGGATTGCTTTCTGCCGGTACAGTCTTAAGAGGAGTTTCACGAGGAATATTTCCTAGGCCGATTTTAGCCATGTTTGGCACATTCAAACCAACTGTTTTAGAAATGTGTCCCAATGTGTCAGAAGCCCCATCTGGAACCCCTGCATTGACAAAGTTATTAGCATCTGGTGCAGCACCAATTCCCACAGAATCTAGTACCACCAAGTGAATACGATTAAATTTTGACATAGTGTATCTCCTTATTATTTTGATTATTTTGATTTTGTTGAAGTTAAAATCTGAACTCCATCTTGTCCAGCAACGATGACCTTATCTACCATTTGGTTAAATAAGCCGTGTTCTACAACACCAACGACATGGTCCAATTCTTGCCCAAAGGCAATTGGATTTTCAATGACATCTAAGGCAAGGTCAATGATAAAATTCTGCATATCTGTCACAAAACGTTGACCATCTTTTTCACGGAAACTTGGTTTGTAGCCAACTCGCTCAAAACGACGAAAAACTTGCTCTGCACCATACTGAACCACTTCTACTGGCAATTTAAAAGCACCTAGTTTGTCTACCAGCTTGCTTTCATCCACCACCCAAATGTATTCTTTTGAGGGCGTTGCCACAACCTTCTCCATGAGAAGGGCGCCCCCACCACCTTTGATTCCGTTAAACTGACTATCCACTTCATCCGCGCCATCAACCGTCACATCGACAAAGTCTACTTGGTCAATAGACTTGAGTGGGATCTTAAGACCTTCAGCCTGTTTACTAGTCACACTAGAAGTTGTTACTGCTGTAATCTGCAATCCCTCTTCCTTGATACGACGACCAATTTCTTCGACAAAATAGTAGGCAGTAGAACCCGTTCCCAGTCCGACAACCATGCCATCCTTGACAAACTCAGCAGCCTTGATGCCTGCCATTTTCTTCAGATTTTCCACTCAAACACCTCCATTAAAGAGCTATTTCTATTATAACATGTATCCGTTTTTATTTCATGGATACACTAGAAAAACCCGAACATTTTTATTTTTATGTCCACCTTGTTTTGGTAGTTAGAATCTTAGTTATGAGAACTTGTAGATAAAAACATGTCCTAGCCCAAAGCAGCAACAGTTGATTTTTTATCATAAAGATGATTAAATAGTTAAGTACAGAAAAGGAGAAATAAAATGAACCCATTAGATTTGTTTAATCAAGTAAAAGAGCTAATCGAAACAAAAGATTTCGAAGCTGCAAAAACATTTGTTGCAGAAAATCAAGAACAGCTTGGAGAATACTTCTCTCAAGCTCAGCAGTTGATTTCTGGGTCTGAAGGTCTAGATGGCCTCGTTGGAAAGATTAAAGGATTTTTCTAAAAAATATAAAGGCGCCTGAAACTATCAGGTGCCTTTTTGAGATATTTTTTTCATTATTTTAGGCAGATAAGAGCTGATTTGTGTCGGCAAGACCACATAATTTTCTTGAGCTAGTTCTTGAGCAATAACTGAATGAAGATGAGTCGCTACAGTTACACGCTCGTAGAGACTGGCCTGTCGGAATTGGCCTGCAAATCCTGCAATCATTCCAGCAAGAGTATCTCCCATTCCCCCAGTCGCCTGATAGGGACCGCCAACCTGTAACTGGTAATAATCAGATTGGCCAGCTTTCCAAATACGAGTAGCTGGACCTTTCTCTACCAAAATTGTTCCTTGAGGGAAGGAAGTTAGGACACTAGCCGTTGCATCTTCTTTTTGCTTTTCAATAGCAATACCAGACAACTTTTCCCATTCTTTTTGGTGGGGAGTTAGGATAAGCTGGTTAGATGGAAATGACAAACTTGTTCTAGCAAGAATGGTCAGGGCACCACCATCTACAATCAAAATCTGATTTTGGCTTAAATTAACAAAGACTTGTTTTACTAGATTTTCTCCAAAAGCATCGTCTCGTAAACCAGGCCCCACCAAGACCACTTCTGCCTTCTCCAATTGCTCTTTTAGCAACTGCTGGTCTTGAAGAGAAAAGGCCATAGCCTCAGGTAAATGGCTGTGCAGAGCTGGAATATTTTCCCTGTCCGTTCCGACGGTCACCAATCCTGCACCGCTTTTTACAGCTGCTAAAGCAGCCATGATGATGGCACCACCATAAGGATAAGTCCCACCAAGCAAGAGCAGACGACCATAATTTCCTTTATGACTTGTACGAGAACGTTCAATAATGACTTTTTCTAGTAGAGCTTGATCAATCACTTTCATCCTTTTTTCCTCTCACTTTATTATACAACAAAAAGGAGGCGCAGACCTCCTTTTGTAATCTTATTTCTAAAAATTAATATTCATTTCTGCCATTTTAGATATAGCTATCGAGAATAAACTCTCTTCAGCGAATTTTTCTCTTATTTTCTATCCAATGTCCGAAGTGCAGCCTGATAGGTTTGCTCCATCAGCATAGTAATGGTCATAGGACCTACACCTCCAGGAACTGGTGTAATATGACTAGCAAGTGGTGCAACTGCCTCATAATCCACATCCCCACAGAGCTTCCCATTTTCATCGCGGTTCATCCCAACGTCAATGACTACCGCACCTGGTTTGACAAAGTCAGCAGTCACAAACTTGGCACGGCCAATTGCTACTACAAGAATATCTGCCTTGGAAGCTACCTTTGCAAGGTTATGAGTTCGTGAATGGGTCAATGTTACTGTCGCATTTTTGGCCAACAGAAGCTGAGCCATAGGTTTTCCGACGATATTGGAACGACCGATGACGACCGCATTTTTACCTTCCAAGTCAATCCCGTATTCATGAAACATTTCCATAATTCCTGCAGGTGTAGAAGGAATCATGACTGGGTGACCAGACCAAAGACGCCCCATGTTTAGGGGATGGAAACCATCCACATCCTTTTCTGGGTCAATGGCCAACAAAACTGCTTCTTCATCGATATGTTTGGGTAAAGGTAACTGAACCAAAATCCCATGCCAAGCTGGGTCTTGGTTGTATTTGGCAATCAAGTCTAACAATTCCTCTTGAGTAATGGTATATGGAACTCGCACTACTTCACTATGGAAACCAGCCGCAAGGGCAGAACGTTCCTTGTTGCGAACATAGACTTGGCTTGCTGGATTATCCCCAACTAAAATCACTACCAAACCAGGTACTAGACCTGTCTCTTCCTTTAATCTTTCAGTCTTTTCAGCCAGCTGTCCTTGTAACTTAGCTGCCAGAGCCTTCCCATCAATAATCTTTGTCATATCACTTCTCTTTTCTTTCAAATATCTTCCATTATACCAAAAACTGCCAGCACCCTCTAACACTTCTTTCTTAGGCAACCTTATAGTTTCAAACTATAAGAAAAAGCTCTAATCGAGCTTTTCCCTAATCTATATTTTATATATGAAGTTGACTGCTAACAACTCCACAAAGCTAACTTATAAAACCTTACTCAAGAAGTCCTTAGTCCGTTGTTCTTGGGTTTGTTCAAAAATCTGTTCTGGTGTTCCATCTTCAACAACCACACCGTCTGCCATAAAGATAACACGGTCTGCCACCTCACGCGCAAATCCCATTTCATGAGTTACGATAACCATGGTCATTCCTGACTTGGCTAGGTCTTGCATAACCGCCAACACCTCACCTACCATTTCAGGGTCCAGGGCTGAAGTCGGCTCGTCAAAGAGTAAAACATCTGGTTCCATTGCCAAACCACGCGCAATGGCAATCCGCTGTTGCTGACCACCTGACAAACTCTGTGGATAAGCAGTTGCCTTATCTGGTAAACCAACTTTTTCCAAAAGTTCCTGAGCTCTCTTCTCTGCAACTTCCTTACTTTCATCTTTGGTCTTGATAGGAGACAAGGTGATATTTTCCATCACAGTCATATTAGGAAAGAGATTAAATTGTTGGAAAACCATGCCCATCTTCTCACGCATGGCAAAGAGGTCATTCTTCTTGTCCGTAATATCGACTCCCTCAAAGATAACCTTCCCCTTGGTCGCTTCTTCCAACAAATTCATAGAGCGAAGCAAGGTAGATTTCCCGCTCCCTGAAGGACCGATGATAACGACAACTTCTCCTCTTTTAATCTCGAGGTTGATGCCCTTCAATACTTCATTCTTTCCAAAGGATTTATGTAAATTTTCAATTTTTATCAAGGTTTCTGTCATTATTTTTTATCTCCTTGTTCCATTCGTTTTTCAAAAGCTTTCAAGGCTACTGTCAAAATAGAGGTCATAATCAAGTAGTAAAAGGCTGCAAATAAAAGTGGTGTTAAAGGTAGATAGGTTGTTGTAGAAACTGTTGTAGCTCCATTCCACAACTCCATAACACCGATAGCTGATAAGAGGGAACTATCCTTGATAATAGTGATAAATTCGTTCCCCAATGCTGGCAAAATATTTTTGATAGCTTGTGGCAAAATCACATAGCGCATCGCATTTTTAGGACGAATCCCTAAAGAATAGGCCGCCTCTAACTGCCCCTTAGGAACCGCATTAATCCCAGCCCGAACAGTCTCAGAAACATAAGCACCACTGTTCATAGAAATAATCAAAATCCCTGGAATCAGACGAGAAAGGTCAACACCTAAAATCCCAACCTGAATAGTCGGAGCATTGATATGCATAAGAGCAAAGGCAATCATAATCTGAACCATCATTGGCGTCCCGCGGAAAATCCAAACGTACAAGTTGGCTAGCCAAACAAGCGGTTTAAACTTTGAACGTTGCCCAAAAGCCAAGACAACACCCAAAATAGTTCCCAAAAAGACAACACAGATAGAAATGAGAACCGTCACAACAGCCCCATAGTTAAAATAAGGTAAATACTTAGGTAAAAAAGAAAAATTCATAGTCACACTGCTTTCTAAAATAGAATACTGTATGATTATAACATCAACTGAATTAAAATTCAAATCTTTTGTCTAATTTATTCAAAAAAACTTTAAGCTAGTAGAATTAGCGAGAAATCTTAGTTTTTTCTAGGCAAGTTGGCCTCCTTTATGGTAAAATAGTAACGATAAGAAATGAAGGAGAATCAAAATGGAATCACATTTGGTTAGAATCATCAACCGCCTTGAAGCAATGGCAAAAGACGGCGGAAATTTAAAACGTAATTTTGAACGCGAAGGAGTTGTTGTTGCAGAAGTTGCATACAGCCACGACGAAGAAAACGGTTCAATCTTTACCCTTCGTGATGTCGAAGCTCGTGAAACTTATACGTTTGACAGCATTGACTTGATTGCAATGGAGATTTACGAACTCCTTTACTAATATAAAACAAGCTGGGATTGCCCCTGCATGTCTAACCAAAATCCTTTTTGTCTCACAAATAGGATTTTTTTATAGTCCAAATCCACGAAGATTTTCATTGTAACAACTTCTCAAAGCTACAATCTTTTTACTTGCTTTACACCCCAATCCTGTTATAATGAGAGTATAGAATTTTGACTATTTTTGACCTTTAAACAGGGCAGGCTAAAGAAAGAAATGAGGTAGATGTATGCTTTGTCAAAACTGTAAAATCAACGACTCAACAATTCATCTTTATACCAATCTCAATGGAAAACAAAAACAAATTGACCTCTGTCAAAACTGCTATAAGATTATCAAGACAGATCCTAACAATAGCCTCTTTAAAGGTATTACGGATCTGAACAATCGTGACTTTGATCCCTTTGGTGATTTCTTCAATGACCTAAACAATTTCAGGCCTTCTAACAATACTCCTCCGACTCCCCCAACCCAATCAGGTGGAGGTTACGGTGGAAATGGCGGTTATGGTTCCCAAAATCGTGGACCTGCTCAAACTCCTCCACCAAGCCAAGAAAAAGGCCTACTGGAAGAATTTGGTATCAACGTAACTGAAATTGCCCGTCGTGGAGATATTGACCCCGTTATTGGGCGCGACGATGAGATTATCCGTGTCATAGAAATTCTCAATCGCAGAACCAAGAATAATCCTGTTCTTATCGGTGAACCAGGTGTCGGAAAAACTGCCGTTGTCGAAGGTCTAGCTCAGAAAATAGTTGATGGAGATGTTCCCCATAAACTACAAGGAAAACAAGTCATCCGTCTGGATGTGGTTAGCTTAGTTCAAGGAACGGGTATCCGTGGACAATTTGAAGAACGCATGCAAAAACTCATGGAAGAAATTCGCAAACGTGAGGACATCATCCTCTTTATCGATGAAATCCATGAAATTGTCGGTGCTGGTTCTGCGGGCGATGGCAATATGGATGCAGGAAATATCCTCAAGCCCGCCCTTGCTCGTGGAGAGCTGCAATTGGTCGGTGCTACTACCCTCAATGAATACCGTATCATTGAAAAAGATGCAGCCCTAGAGCGTCGTATGCAACCTGTTAAAGTGGATGAACCAACAGTGGAGGAAACAATTACTATCCTCAAAGGCATTCAAAAGAAATACGAAGACTACCACCACGTTCAGTATACCGATGCTGCAATTGAAGCAGCTGCAACTCTGTCCAATCGCTACATCCAAGATCGCTTCTTGCCTGACAAGGCCATTGACCTCCTAGATGAAGCTGGTTCTAAGATGAACTTGACCTTGAATTTTGTGGATCCTAAAGTAATCGATCAGCGCTTGATTGAGGCTGAAAATCTTAAATCTCAAGCTACACGAGAAGAAGATTTTGAGAAGGCCGCCTACTTCCGTGACCAGATTGCCAAGTATAAGGAAATGCAAAAGAAAAAGGTCACAGACCAAGATACTCCTATCATTAGTGAGAAAACCATTGAGCACATTATCGAGCAGAAAACCAATATTCCTGTTGGTGATTTAAAAGAGAAAGAACAATCTCAACTCATCCATCTAGCCGAAGACCTCAAGTCTCATGTTATTGGACAAGATGATGCTGTCGATAAGATTGCCAAGGCTATTCGCCGTAATCGTGTCGGTCTCGGTACCCCTAACCGCCCAATCGGAAGTTTCCTTTTCGTTGGGCCAACTGGAGTCGGTAAGACAGAACTTTCCAAACAATTAGCTATCGAACTCTTTGGTTCTGCTGACAGCATGATTCGCTTTGATATGAGTGAATATATGGAAAAACACAGTGTGGCGAAATTAGTCGGTGCCCCTCCAGGTTATGTCGGCTATGACGAGGCTGGGCAATTAACTGAAAAAGTCCGCCGCAATCCCTACTCTCTTATTCTCTTGGATGAAGTAGAGAAAGCCCATCCAGATGTCATGCATATGTTCCTCCAGGTCTTGGACGATGGTCGTTTAACAGATGGACAAGGACGTACCGTTAGCTTCAAGGACGCCATCATCATCATGACTTCAAATGCAGGTACAGGTAAGGCAGAAGCTAGCGTTGGATTTGGTGCTGCTAGAGAAGGACGTACCAACTCTGTTCTTGGTGAACTCGGTAACTTCTTTAGCCCAGAGTTTATGAACCGTTTTGATGGTATTATCGAATTTAAGGCTCTCAGCAAAGATAACCTCCTTCAGATTGTCGAGCTTATGCTTGCAGATGTTAACAAACGTCTTTCTAGCAACAACATTCATTTGGATGTAACCGACAAGGTCAAGGAAAAATTGGTTGACCTTGGTTATGATCCAAAAATGGGAGCACGCCCACTTCGTCGTACTATTCAAGACTATATTGAGGACGCAATCACTGACTACTACCTTGAAAATCCAAGCGAAAAAGACCTCAAGGCAGTGATGACCAGCAAGGGTAACATTCAAATCAAATCTGCCAAAAAAGCTGAAGTAAAGACTTCTGAAAAAGAAGTATAAATCCTATAGAAAAGGAGTAGAAAATGAAAATTTTCTGCTCCTTTTTACTAAAATAACTATAAATTCTTGACAGCTAGGCCTTTGTCCATTAAGATAATAATAAAGATAATAGATAATGAGGAAAATGCAATGGCAAACCCAACTTTCGGAGAAAAAAAAGCGAATACAGACTATGTTTCACGCTATGGCGTATATGCAGTTATACCTGATGCTGAACAAAAACAAATTGTTCTTGTTCAAGCACCCAATGGCGCTTGGTTCCTACCAGGTGGCGAAATTGAAGCTGGTGAGAACCATCAGGAAGCCCTAAAACGTGAATTGATTGAAGAGCTTGGCTTCACAGCTGAAATTGGTGCCTATTACGGACAAGCTGACGAATATTTCTACTCTCGTCATCGTGACACCTACTACTACAATCCTGCCTACCTCTATGAAGCAACTTCTTTCAAAGAAGTGCAAAAGCCACTAGAAGACTTTAATCATATTGCCTGGTTCCCTATTGATGAAGCTATTGAAAATCTCAAACGTGGTAGCCATAAATGGGCAATCCAATCATGGAAAAAACAGCATAAGATTGACTAAATCCAGCCACTTTATTCAAAAAGTGCTATAATAGAATTAGAAAATCGGAGGAAATGTTATGAAGCTAATCAATACGACAAACTCACACTCGCAACTTGTTAAAAGCCAGCTAGAAAGTACAGACGCAACCCTTGTTGAGGTCTATTCTGCAGGGAATACCGATGTTATTTTTACCCAAGCTCCGCTTCACTATGAAATCCTCATCTCAAACAAACACCGCGCTATTCGAGAACCTGAAATCGAAGCTATTCAAGAATTTTTCTTGAAACGTAAAATTGATAAGGACTCTATTGATGAGGCCAATATCAAAACCCTCTATTCAGAAAAATTAATTGGAATTTCGATTCCAACCAAATAAAATCTTGGAGAGATTAGAAAGTGCTTTGAACCTTATGGAACAAAATTAGGTTTATTTAGCTTTTTAAATCATCTCCAATTTTTTATCTATAAAATCTTGTCATACAAGATTTTGTAGATAATTAAGGAGACAAACATGGGAGACATCATATATAGAGAGGCAAGAATTGAAGAAAGCGAAAAAATTGGAAAATTATTAGCCAATTCCTTTCTTGACTATCCCTTTTTAACGATTATAACTGATGATTTGAAGAAACCTGACTCCTATCCTGCTTTTGTAGAAACGTTGCAAATTCTGCTTACTAGAGTCTATATTAAGAAGGGAAACTGTTTAATTGCGGAACAGGATGGAGACTTACTTGCAGTCGCCCTTTTGCAACAAAAAGATTTCTGTATACTATCCTATCTACGAAATGGAGGAACAAACATTTTTCGCTACATTCGACCACAAAATCTCCTTAAATACTTTGACTTTGTAAAACGTTCCAAAAAGCATTTAGAACAATCAGGGGAGTTTGATTGGTATTTGATGGCCTTAGCTGTCAATATAGAAAGTAAGGGGCAGGGAATAGGCAGTACTTTTCTGACACAAGGGATTGAACCTTATGTCAAATCAAAAGGCTGTAAACACTTGGGACTCATAACTAGTACAGCTAGAAATGTCTCATTCTACGAAAAAAACGATTATGTATTACTGGACTTTATGGATCTAGAATACGGATCAAAATCAATTGGTAACTGGGCATTTTTAAAAACAATAAATAAATAAAAAAGATTTGGTGCTGCTTACCACAGATGTACTGCACCCCAAAAGTTAGACAGAAAAAATCTAACTTTTGGGGTGTTTTATTATGAAATTGAGTTATGATGATAAAGTTCAGATCTATGAACTTAGAAAACAAGGATATA